>DAIAMA010000203.1 GCA_027438535.1 bacterium | reverse complement strand
TAATCAGCCTCGGTCTCGGGCTTTTTCCCTTAAGCGCGCTCGATCTCAATGCGTTCGCGAATTACACGAGCTCTTTTAACGCGCTGCGCGCGGCGAAAGGTTTGTTTTTCGCGCTCGCGTTCATGCCTTTGCTGGCACGCGCCTGGGATGAGCCACCGCGCGCCGCGCGCCGGCTGGCGCTCGGCATGGCGCTGGGGCTGGCGCTGGAAGTGCTGTATGTGCTGTGGGAACGCGTGACGTTTCCCGGGCTGTTCAATTTTGTAACGGATTACCGCATCACCGGCTCTTTCCCCGGCATGCATATCGGCGGCGCTTATATCGAAGGTTACTTGGTGACGGTGCTGCCCTTCGTGTTGCTTTGGGCCTGGTACCGGCGGCATGTCGCGGCAATGGTGCTCGCGGTGTTGCTGTATGCCTTGGGCGCGTATAGCGTGATGGTGACGTTTGCGCGCGGCGGGCAAGTGGCGTTTATAGTGACAACGCTGATTGCGATTTTTGGATTCGCGCGCCTGGCATCGCGCGACCGTGCGCGCCGCTTTATCGGGGTGGGCGCGCTGCTTTTGATCGGCGGCGCGGCGGCCGTGGTGGCGTGGCCGATCTTTAGCGGGAAGTATAGCGAGTCGCGTCTGGCGACCAGCACCGAGGACCTGACCGTTCGCCTGCATCACTGGTCGGATGCGCTGAATATCATGCGGCTGCGCCACGCCGCCGTTTTCGGCGTTGGGCTGGGTACTTATCCGGCGGCCTATTTTTGGGGATCGAGCGAACCTTCGCGGCCGGCTACTTATTCCTTCCTATCCGAAAACGGGAATGTTTTCTTGCGCCTCGGTAGCGGCGACACGCTATATTTCGAACAGCCGGTAGCGGTTAAACCGGAACACCATTACCTACTCTCGATGGATTTGCGCGGCAGCACTAAGGGCGCCAATCTGACCACGCCGGTTTGCGAGAAAGCGCTGCTTTATTCGTTCACTTGCGTGTGGTCGACGCTGAAACTGAAGGGGCCTCCAGGGCAATGGGCGCATTATGAAACCCCGATCTTCAGTGCGAATTTTGGCCCGCCGGGCAGCCGATTTCCGCGCCCCGTGGAGCTGTCGCTGTTCAATGACCAGAAGGGTACTTTGGTGGATGTGGATAATGTGGCTTTGCGCGATGCGGCCGGGCACAACTTAGTGCGCAACGGCGATTTCAGCGCGGGCATGCATCATTGGTTTTTTTCCACCGAAAACCATTGGCCATGGCATGTGGAGAACCTGTTTATCCATGTGTTGTTCGAGCAGGGATGGCTGGGGCTGATTTGTTTCTTGCCCCTGCTTGCGTATACGCTTACGCGCTTACTCAAACATGCCCGGGCCCATGACCCGCTGAGTCTGACCTTGTTTGCTTCGCTCGCGGCTTTTCTATTGGTTGGCATGCTCAACAGCTTGATCGAGGAGACCCGCGTCGGTTTCTTGTTTTATTTTATCTTGATCGCGAGCTTGATCGCCGATGCGCGTTTATCCGGCCCGCACGCGCCGCCAGCCGCAACGGTGCGGCGAAAAAAACGGCGGCGTGCTTAGTTATTATTGCGATCCCATAGTGCCAGCAGGCAGCCCAGCGCCAGATAAGGCCATGCCTCGGCGATTAGAAAAGCTAGTCCGGTAATGTTGAGCAATAATTCCGGCTGAATGGCGAGGTCGGGCGCGCGGCCGGCGGGGGTGACGAAGGGCACGCCGTGAAAAAGTTTGATCAAAATGAGAATGCACAGCGCACCGGCCGCGGCTTGAAACAGCGCATGCCCGGTGTGCCAGCGCGCGGCGATCCAAGCGCCGGCCAGTCCCAGGCCGAAGCCGAGCAGCGCCTCCGGCGAGAGCAAGCGCGCAAGCAGGGAGAATTTAATCAATAACGCCGCCGCCAGAAATTTAAACAGGATCGCGAGCAACATTAAAACCAAAACGGCCGCCGGGCGCGGCCGGTTAGGCCGTAATAAGGCTGCGCCGAATAAGCCCAGGCAGGCGATATCCAACGCGAAAATCAAGGCCACACCAGTCTTGAATTGCGCCACACTGGTTTTTTCCCAGAAGGGCGTAAAGCTGGTATGCAATGTGCCTGCCACGAGTGCGGGCGCTTGCAAACTGAGTTGGGACAAGACCCACAAGCCGAGCAGAATGAGACCGCTATGGGCGAGCCACCCAGGTTGAAACCAGTGCCGGCGAAACGCAATGAACCCGGCCATGACGCGGCTGCGGCGCGAGAATAAGGGCGCGCAAGCCGCACCGATGGCCGCGCCCAGGGCATTGAAAGCGATATCGACATTGGAGGCGATGCGGTGCGGGACATAGAGCTGCGCCGATTCGAAGCCGGCGCTCAAGAGCGCGATAGCGAGGCATACGCCGAGCCAGCGGGTGACGGTGAGCCGATGCCGGAACAAACCGTTTGCCGTAAATAAGCCAAGCGGGAAATAAGCGAATATATTGGTGAGAATGTCGGTGCGGGTGACGGTTTCCGGCCAGCGCGTCCACAAGAAAGACAGGCCGGGCGCGTGCATGGCTTGCCAGGCGAAGGGATAGAGGCTGCCGATGACCACTAAAGCAAGATAAGTAGCCAGCAGCAGTATCCACGGATTAAGCATGCGTCGAGTAGGCAACATGATCGAGTGCGGTGCCGGCCGCGGTGAGTTGAATGCGCTGGATAGGATAGTGGATGTTCCGGTATCCTTGCTAGCGTTTTATCCCAGAAAAAGCAGTTCAAGCCACAGAGAACACAGAGGTCACAGAGATGATGTGGCTTTCAGCGTGATTTGCTGTTCTTCAGATGGGTGTGCCGGGAACGGCAATCAAGGCACTGTTTTATCTCTGTGTTCTCTGTGCCCTCTGTGGCTAAAGCCGTTTTTAGGTTTATAGGAAGAGGTTGGGGCGTGAGCGATTTCGATGTGTTTAACGGCGATGCGGACGGGCTGTGCGCCTTGCACCAGTTGCGTCTGACAGAGCCGCGCGATGCCTTCCTCGTCACCGGCGTAAAGCGGGATATCGCCTTATTG
>DAIAMA010000202.1 GCA_027438535.1 bacterium | reverse complement strand
AAAATGGCGAATTCCTGGCCGCCGTAACGCACCGCCACGTCCACCGTACGCACCGCCTGCTTGATCAGGGTGGCGGCATGCTTCAACACCTCATCACCGACATCTCGGCCATATTCGGCGTTAAGCCGGTCGAAATTATCCATGTCCATCAATACCAGCGCCAGGGGGCGGCGCGAGCGCTCCCAGCGCTTGATCTCTTCTTCCATGCGCAAATCGAGAATCACGCGATGCGGCAGACCGGTCACCGTATCGTAGCGCCTCAGCTCGGTGATTTCCTCCAGCGCGGCTTGCAGCGCATGGTTGCGCTTGGAAAGCTGGCGCCGCACATCATCGACTTCTTTTTTGAGTTTTGCGATTTCTTCATTCAGTTGTTCGAACGCGGAAATATCCATTTCCGCCGCCACGAACAGCATTTGATTCATGCGATAAACGCGACCGGAAAAAGCGCGCTGCGCCCCTTCCGGCGCGCCGAGCGTCAATAAACCGTGATAGATCAGGCCATCGGGCTGTGCCGCCGGGCTGTGCCGCAACAGATTGAAACTGGGATCGATAAAGTTAGCGGTGGAAAATCCTTCGCCGATGCCGGCCAGGGTCATCAGAAAGCCCTCGTTCGCTTCCACGATATGGCCGTCGTCAGCAATCAGCGCCACCGCGATGGCGCGAAAATCCTTGAGCCACGCCGGCAGAATGGCGAGCGGCGAGCTCAAGCGCGGCTCCGCTTAGCCAGGGATGCGCCCATAGATATCATCGAAGCGCACGATATCATCTTCCTCCAAATACGGGCCGCTTTGGATTTCGATGATTTGCAAAGCCACCTTGCCCGGATTCTCCAGCCGGTGGCGGTTGGTCTTGGGAATATAGGTGGACTGGTTTTCTTCCAGGTAGATATCCTGCTCGCCGTTGGTGATGCGCGCCGTGCCTTCGATCACCACCCAGTGTTCGGAGCGGTGATAGTGCATTTGCATCGAGAGCTTGGCGCCGGGATTCACCAAGATGCGTTTGATTTTATACCCGGGGCCTTCTTCCAAAATCGTGTAGCTGCCCCAGGGGCGCGTCACGGTGAGATGGATTTCGGTCAGGTGCGCATGCGATTCCTTTACTGCGGCAACCAGTTGTTTCAAATCCAGCACGCGTTCGCGCGGGCAAACCAGAGTCGCGTCGCGCGTTTGCACCACCGCCAGATTGGCCACGCCGAGCGTCGCCACCAGGCCATGCTCGCTCCACAACAAATTATCCTGGCTGTCGAGAGCCAGCACATCGCCCTCCAGCATATTGCCTTGCGTATCCTTGCCGCGCTGCTGATAAATCGCCTCCCACGAGCCGAGATCGCTCCAGCCCATATCCACCGGCACCACAGCGACCTTGTCGGCCAGCTCCAATAAGCCGTAGTCGATGGAAAGATCGGGCATGCTTGCGTACACCTCGGCGGCGGCAAGCGCTTCGTTTTTTTCCGCCAGCGCCAGCGCCGCGGAAAAAATGGGTGGCTGGTGCTGTTTTACCATTTCCAGAAAACGGTCGGCACGGAACACGAACATACCGCCATTCCAGTAATAGCCTCCCTCGCCGAGATAACGCTGGGCAGTGGCGAGATCGGGCTTCTCCACGAAACGCGCCGCCTGACGCACCTCGGACAAGGGGCCGCTGTTCGCGCCGGCCAGCGGCTTGCCGCCTTGAATATACCCGTAGCCGGTCGCGGCTTCGGTGGGCTGCATGCCGAATAGCGCGACATAGCCTTCTTTAGCCGCGGCTTCGGCCGACTGCCAAGCACGCAGGAACGCCTCGTTATCCGCCACCGCATGATCGGAAGAAAACACGCCAATCAGCGCATCCGGGGTTTCGCGCGCGATGCGCGCCACGGCCCAGGCGATTGCCGGCAAGGTGTTGCGGCCCATCGGCTCGGCCAGCACGCCCGCCGCCAGTGCCGCATCCAATGCGAGCAGCTGGCCCGCGACTTCAAAGCGATACTCGGCCGAGGTAACGGTGACCACATGCGCCGCATCCACCATCGGCAACGCGCGCCGCACCGTTTGTTGCAGTAAGCTTTCCGCGCCGTTCAAACACAGTAATTGCGTAGGCTTTGACGAACGCGACACGGGCCATAAGCGCGTGCCGGAACCGCCCGCGAGCACGATCGCGTAACGCTTGGCGGATACTTGCGGCTGCGCCGCGGGGTGTATTTTTACATTGGGTGCGTTCATAAGCGGCTCCTCAGTGGGTTCGGCGATACACGCTCACAAAAGATAAGCGCACGATACCACAATTCATCGCGATAAGCGCCTCAGCTATAAGGGATTATGGTCGGCCTCAAAATGCGGCGAATGCGTCCCTGGTAAATCCAAACCCCTGTGCTAGATTGGATTTATGGTACCGATGCATCCTGACACCCCGCATGCGGAATCCTCCTCTTCCGCAAGCACGCAAGCAGCCGCCGATCTCCTCCAAGGATTGGAAGTCTTGCGCGAAGAATTGGGCGGTGTCGCCGACGAACTCATCGCGCTCTTGCGCGGCGCGGGCATCACGCCCCCCATGCACTAAGCCAATTACATATGGCCGATAATGCGCTGCCCGAACGCGGAGCACGGCACTTGCGTCGCGCCCGGCATCAAGCGCGCGAAATCGTAGGTCACCTGCCGGGCGAGAATCGCGCCCTCCATGCCTTTGACGATTAAATCCGCCGCTTCCACCCAGCCCAAGTGGCGCAACATCATTTCCGCCGAGAGCACGATGGAACCGGGGTTCACATAGTCTTGCCCGGCATACTTAGGCGCGGTGCCGTGCGTGGCTTCGAACATGGCAACCGAATCGGAGAGATTCGCACCCGGCGCGATGCCGATGCCGCCTACCTGGGCCGCCAGCGCATCGGAAACATAATCGCCGTTGAGATTGAGGGTGGCGATCACATCGTAGTCTTCCGGACGCAACAAGATTTGCTGCAGGAAAGCATCCGCGATCACGTCCTTGATCACGATGCCGTTCGGCAACTTAAGCCACGGCCCGCCATCGATTTCTCGCTGGCGGTACCGGCGCGGCCGATTATTCCCTTCATCG
>DAIAMA010000201.1 GCA_027438535.1 bacterium | reverse complement strand
GATAGCCCATCGCATGCAGTTACTGATGACGGAGTTGCATCAGTCGATGACGCAATTCGAAGAGGCCATGGCGCAGGAGATCATGGATCTCGCGCTCGATATCGCGCGCCAAATGGTGCGCTCCGCGTTGCAGGCCGATCCCGCATTGGTGCTGGCGGTAGTGCGCGAGGCGATCGATAGCCTGCCTCAGACGCGCCAGAACCCGACCCTGGTTTTGCATCCGGAAGATGCACGGCTCGTGCGCGAGATGCTGGCGCAAGAATACCGGAATGAAGTGTGGCGCATCGTGGAAGACCCCCACGTAGAGCGCGGAGGTTGTCGTATCGAAGTGGCCACGTCTGAAATCGATGCCAATATGGAAAGCCGCTGGCAGCGTATCGTCTCGGCTTTAGGTTCCGATGCTCCCTGGCGTAAATAACGAGGATAGCCACCTCGATCACTGGCGCAATTTTGTCGCCGATTGCCGGGATGTGGTGAATGGCGTTAAACCGTGGATTCCCAGTGGGCGGCTCACGCGCGTCGCGGGTTTGGTGATGGAGGCGGTGGGCCTGAAGCTCGCGGTGGGGTCGAGCTGCATCGTCGAATTACCGGGCGGCCTCACGGTGGATGCGGAAATTGTGGGTTTTGCCGGCGACAAGCTTTTTCTCATGCCCTCCACCGACGTCTATGGCCTGACCCCCGGCGCGCGCGTGATTCCGATCGAAACCAGTGAACTCGCGACACCCAAACCGCGCGGCACGCTAATACGCAAACGCCGCGCCGAGGATCGTGCGCGCCAAGTGATCGTCGGCCCGGCGTTATTGGGCCGCGTGGTGGATGGCGCTGGCCGGCCGCTGGATCGCTTTGGTCCGATTCAAAGCGATTATCGCGTGCCCTTGCAAAGCCGGCCATTTAATCCCTTAGCGCGTGCGCCGATCCGCGAAGTATTGGATGTCGGCGTGCGCAGCATCAATTCCCTGTTTACCGTCGGGCGCGGGCAACGCATGGGTTTGTTCGCCGGCAGCGGCGTGGGCAAGAGCATCTTGCTCGGCATGATGGCGCGCTACACCAGCGCCGACGTCATCGTCGTCGGCTTGATTGGCGAACGCGGGCGCGAGGTGAAAGAATTCATCGAGAATATTTTGGGCGCGGAAGGGCTCGCGCGTTCGGTGGTGGTGGCTGCGCCCGCGGACACGCCGCCCTTGCTGCGCTTGCATGGCGCGGCTTATGCCACGGCGATCGCCGAGTACTTTCGCGATCAAGGCAAGGATGTGCTGTTGATCATGGACTCGCTGACGCGCTATGCGATGGCGCAGCGCGAAGTGGCGCTCGCCATCGGCGAACCGCCCGCTACCAAAGGCTATCCGCCATCGGTGTTCGCCAAGTTGCCGCAATTGGTGGAGCGCGCCGGCAACGGGCGCGAAGCGGGCGGATCGATCACCGCCTTCTATACCGTGCTGGTGGAAGGCGACGACCAGCAAGACCCGATCGCAGATGCGGCGCGCGCGATTCTCGACGGCCATATCGTGCTGTCGCGCAATCTTGCCGATCAAGGCCACTACCCGGCGATCGATGTCGAGATGTCGATCAGCCGCGCGATTACCGAAATCGTTTCGCCACAGCAATTGGAGTGGGTACGCCGCTTTAAATATCTCTATTCGCGTTATCACCGCAGCCGCGACTTGATCAATGTTGGAGCCTATGTACGCGGTACCGACCCTACCTTGGACGAGGCGATCGCGCTGTACCCGCGCTTAGAAGTATTTTTGCAGCAGGATATGCGCGAGCGCGCGGGCTATGGCGATAGCTGCCTCCAGCTTGAACAGTTAATGAAGCATTGAGTGATATAGCATGCCGCGCCGCTTCCCGCTTCAACCCTTGTGTGACCTCGCCGGCGACCGCGTCGAAGCGGCTACCCAGCGGCTGGCATTGCTCAAGAAGCACTGGCAGTTGCAAGAAGATAAACTCAAGCAGTTATACCTCTTTCAAGATGAGTATCGCCAACGCTTGGCCGGCGCGCTCGCGCAAGGCGTGGACATGTTGCGCATGCGCGATTTCCAAGTTTTTCTGCGTAAATTAGACACGGCCATCCGGCAGCAATGTGCCGAGGTCGAGCGCGCTAAGGCGCAGTGGGAAGAAGGGCAAAGCGCCTGGTTCGAGGAACGGCGCAAGCTGAAAACTTTCGACGTATTGAAGCAGCGCCATTTGCTTAGCGAAAATGTCCGCGATGGCCGTATCGAGCAGCGCGAGCAAGACGAGCATGCGCGCAACAGCCATAGCCGCAAGCGGACCTTGGAGGAAGAGTAAGGCGGGCGTGGAATTTAATACGCGCCGCCGCCGGACGGCTATTCTGGCATGGCGATTGCTTTTCTCTATCATCGCCGGCAATGCGTCCGGCAACGATTGAGGAAATAACTTGGAAAACTTGCCGATTTCGTCCCATGTAGTGGTGATTAGCCAGGGTGGCGGTAAAGCGCCTGAAACTGCGGAAAATGCACCGTCTGGAGCGGGTTTAAGCGGAGGATTCGCCAATCTGCTGGCGTCGCAGTTGAGTGTCAAGACACTCACGCCCGGGGAGGCCGTGACGGTAGATGACGGCAAGTCGCAATCCCAAAAAACCACGGCCAAGCTTGGCGATGTACCCGATATCAAAGATGCGCCGCAAGATCCTAGCCAGCTCGCCGCGGCTTTAAATACCCTGCCATTACCGCATTTTCCGGCGATGCAGCAAACGCTGCAAGCGACAGCCGCCGCTGCTGAAAAATCCCAACCGGATACATTGGCGCTTGACGCCGCGAATGCGAAACTCCCGGGCCAGGGCACGTTGGCGTTGGCGCTAGGCGCACCGGCAAAAGAGGCCGTCGACCCGGCAAAGATTGCCGCGCGCGACCAGCCCTTGCCGCTCGATATCTCGCAAACGCTCAAAGCCGAGCCGCCGAAGCCGGGAGATTTCCCCGCGCATATGCTGCAGATGAACCGTGCCGAGCCGCTTCCCGCCAATACTGCCCTGCCGCCGCTCCCAGTAGTCGATGTGCGCCTAGGTCAGCCGGGATGGGATACCGCCTTTAGCCAACGCGTGGCGTGGGTCGCGACGAA
>DAIAMA010000200.1 GCA_027438535.1 bacterium | reverse complement strand
ATCTGGGCGGTGGCGGCGGCGTTCGGCGACAATCTGGCGCAAGCGGCGCGGCGCGAATCTATCCCGCTCGGGCTTTCCGAGTCGGCCTTGAGCGAGTTGCAAGCGCTCGGCGAATGCCTTAACTACAACGGCTATGGCGAAACCCCGGAGGATTTGTTTTTTCATCCGGTAGCCCTGTATCGCGAATTGCATCGTTACACCGATCCATTCGGTTTTATGCGCGAGTCGGCGGTGTTTCAAGTCTTGCAACGCGGCTATGCCGAGGATATGGAACGTGCGCGCGCGATGCGGCCGGCGCAGGCGAACGAAATCGGAGCGGTATATATGCTGCCCAATGCGGCGTGGGCGCGACGCGTTTCCGGCGTGTTCGGCAATGCGCTCGCCAGCGCCGCGCCACATCTGGCGCATGCGGTGTTGACGCAAAAAGCCGGCGGTTATTTAGTGAGCGTGCGCGCCCCGCTGAACAATAAACAGGGTGCCGATACGCTGTGCGCGCAATTCGAAACCGGCGGCGGGCGCAAGGGCGCGGCCGGCATCAATTATTTGCCGGAAGCCGAATTACCGCGCTTTCTCGCCTTATTCGATACAACCTACCGGGCCTTGCGCCCGGCTTGATATGGACCCGCTCATTTCTCCTTATCGTCGAGACCGCGCGCAAGCATGAGGTGAATCTGTTATTGCATCCGGTAGCGGGCGAGATCCCGGCGGACGAGGCGGAATATTTCGCGCATATTCACGGCGACCAAGCCGCGTTGCCGCGCTTTCCCGCGGCCAGCACCCTGCTGGCCTTACTCCCCTTGCCGCCGCATGGCGCGGGCTTGCGCCAGGCGCTGCTCAAGACCATCGTGGCGCACAATTACGGTTGCACTCATGCGATCGTGGAAGATGTGCCGGAGGCGGCATTGCAGCCCTACCACGAGATCGTGGGTGTGCAGTTAATCAGCCTGGAGGCACCGTCCCGGTTGACGTCGCAAGAACTGCACCGCCGCCTCGATCTGGGCTTAGAAATACCCGGCGAGACTTCCTTTCCCGAGGTGATCGCGGCCTTGCGGCGCGCTTATCCGCCGCGCCACGCGCAAGGATTTTGCGTGTTTCTTACCGGCTTATCCGGCGCGGGCAAGTCAACCATCGCCAAGGCCTTGATGGCGCGGCTGCTGGAAATCGGCGGGCGGCAAGTGACGCTGCTCGACGGCGACATCGTGCGCAAGAACTTGTCGAGCGAGCTCGGCTTTTCGCGCGCACATCGCGATTTGAACGTGCGCCGCATCGGCTATGTGGCGAGCGAGATCGTCAAGCATCGCGGGGTGGCGATTTGCGCGCCGATCGCGCCCTACCAGGCGACGCGCCAGGATGTGCGGCACATCATTGAACAATATGGCGGGTTTTTCGAAGTGCATGTCGCCACTCCCATCGAAGTGTGCGAGTCGCGCGGCCGCAAAGGCCTCTACGCTAAAGCCCGCAGGAGTAAATGGGTAAGTAAATGGGGTCACCTATTAGCCGACCTGCGTCAAGCGAGCAAGCAATCCCGACGGCAGCGCAAGCTGCCGATTTCAATTCTTCATGCCTTTGCAGTTGCAAAATCGCGCCCGTTTCTTCAATTCATGGCTGCGACGAATCGCGCCAGTCACCCATCAGGATCAAGCGATCAGCGCTGTTCTGCTTTCGCCCTGGCGGCATGGCCGCCCCAGAAGAACGTTGGTGCCGCTCCGCGTCCAATTCCTTTCATCACAGATTCGTGGCTACCGGTACTTCAGCGCCAACCCCTCTCTGGCTCGCGTTGCAGGCGATCCGCTTTACTGCTCGGGTGACGGCGAACGGCATCCCATTCAGACTCATGGCTCATCGTCCAGACCCCATACCGGGCTTGCCGCCGCCGTCGAAACTCAGGCGAAGCAGCGCGTCACGTCAAAGGGCCTCTTCTCCTTCAGGATGTGGTAACACGCCCGCGCCAGCTTGTGTGCGAGTGCCTTGATCGCCACCACGGTGTTCGTCTTCGCTTTTTTACGTTCGTAAAACCGTTTGGCTTCGGCGCAGAAACGCAGCGCAAAGTTGGCCGCTTCGACAAAGGCCCAGGCCAAATACTTGTTGCCATTTTTGGTGTTGCCCTCGCCCTTCTTCTTGCCGTTGCTCATGTGCCGGCTATCGACGCAGCGCGCGTAGGAGGCGAAGTTGCCCACTGCCGCAAAACGCTCGATGGACCCCATCTCCAGCAAGATGATGGTGGCCAGTACGCGACCGATTCCCGGCACGCTGGTCAGTAAGGCATATTCCATTCGCTCCCCTACCTTTTCTTGCAGACGCTTTTCCAGCAGGTCGACTTGCGCGTTCAGGGTGATGATCACCGCGAGGTTGCTTTTGACCGCCAGCCCGGCATCCGCGGGGAATTCCATTTGATCCACTTCATCGGCAGTGAGGCGCTTGACTTGGTTGCTGTTGATCTTCATTCCACGTTGCCGCGCCGCGATGTTCTCGATGGCGAGGATGTGGCTGGTGCGGCTACGCACCAGTTGCATGCGCTTCCTCGCCAGATCGCGCACCGCCCGCTGTTCCGGCGGCAGGATGGTGCCGGTGGGTAGGATACCCAGCCGCAGCAAGTGCGCCAGTTGCCGGGCATCGGCCTCGTCGCCGCTGTGCTTGAGCCCGTCGTATTTCTTGATGGCTCCGGTGTTGGCCAGCTTCACCTCGAATCCCGCCTCCTGCAATCCGTCAACCAGCCAGTACCAGTTGTAGGTGGACTCCACGACAACTGCTGCCAACTCATCACGCCATGGCTGCAAAAATCCAACGATCTTTGACAGGTCATTGGGCAATCGCTTTTCCGCCACCACCCTGTCCGTTTCATCCGTCACCGTCACCACGCTGTTGTTCGAGTGCAAATCAATTCCGCTATACTTCATTTCGGCGCACCTGCCAGGAATTCGGTATCCACGCGCTCGACCTATGCCGTTTCTTTTTCGATGAAGACCCGGTGGCGATTTATGCGCGCATGCCCAAGGGCAAGCGCCCCTCGGCATACGTCTTCTGCCACGCCCACTTACTGCCCGTCAGCGGCGAGTCGCCCGCCAGGCGACGATGTTCCTGTTT
>DAIAMA010000001.1 GCA_027438535.1 bacterium | reverse complement strand
GGCGACTTCATGACGGTGCATATGAATGCCCACGTGCGGCTGGATGCCGCGCAGACGAAGCGCAAGGTGCTGCTCGCGCTGGCGGATGACGATGGTACTTATCTGCTGCGATTGGCGCTCGGTCGCGGCGTCTTGACCGTGCTTGCCGATGGCCGTTTTTTCACCAACAGCCATATCGCGGAGAACGATCACGCGGCGTATTTGTGGCGCGTGGCGCAATTGGGCGACACGCGTCCGGTATGGCTGGTGTACAACGACAGCATGCCGCCGCTGCATCGCTGGCTGATGCAACATGCGTGGACGGCCTTGATCGCCGGTGCGCTGTGGTTGCTGTTGTGGCTGTGGGCGGCGAGCCGGCGCTTCGGTCCGTTGCTGGCGCCCGCGCCGCTGATGCGCCGGCGCTTGCTGGATCATGTCGAAGCCGCCGGGCGTTTTTTATGGCACGCGGGACAGGGCGAGCGTCTGCTGAAAGGCGCGCGCCAAGCTTTGTACCGCGCGCTCGAGTTGCGGCATCCGGCCTGGGCGGGCTTACCCTCGCAAACGCTGTATCACCGCTTAGCCGAGCTTTCCGGCGTGCCGCAAGAGCACATTCAAGCAGCCTTGCTCTACACCCATCTCGGCAGCGAATACGAATTTACTAAAGTCATCCAAACTCTCGAACGAATAAGGAAATCCCTATGAGCGAGTCAGAGCAAACCCCGCAGGAGCATATCGCTCAAGCATCGGCCATCGCCAATCGCATGCGCGCCGAAATCGGCAAGGCATTAATCGGCCAAGAACAAGTCGTCGAGCAAGTCTTGATCGCCTTGTTCGCCGCCGGCCACGTGCTAATCGAAGGCGTGCCGGGCCTGGGTAAAACGTTGCTGGTGCGCGCGCTGGCCAAAACCTTCGAGGGCAACTTCGCGCGCATTCAGTTCACGCCCGATCTGATGCCGTCGGACGTTACCGGGCATGCGATGTACGATTTGAAAAGCGAGCAGTTCCGTATCCGCAAAGGACCGGTGTTCACCCACTTGCTGCTGGCGGACGAGATCAATCGCGCCACCCCCAAGGCACAGAGCGCGCTGCTGGAAGTGATGCAGGAATATCAAGTCACCATCGAGGGCCAGCCGCTCGCGCTCGCGCCGCCGTTCATGACGCTGGCCACGCAAAACCCACTCGAACAGGAGGGCACCTATCCGCTGCCCGAAGCGCAATTGGATCGCTTCCTGCTCAAGATTTTGATCGGCTATCCCAGCGAGCAAGAGGAAAAATCGCTGGTGGCGAGCGTCACCGGCGGACAAGTCGGCGATACGCTGAATGTCGATGCGGTGAATGCGGTGGTGAAAGCGCCAAGCATCGTCAAGGTGCAGCAAATCGTTTCCGGCATGCGCGTGGATGAGCGCGTCAACGATTACGCGGTGCGCATTACGCGTAAAACGCGCGAGTGGCCGGGCATCAGCCTCGGTGCCGGGCCGCGCGGCGGCATCGCGCTGATTCGTGCCGCGCGCGCCAAGGCGCTGTTTGACGGACGCGATTTCGTTACCCCGGACGATGTGAAAGCGGTGGCGATTCCCGCATTGCGCCACCGCATCGGCCTCGCCCCCGAGTTGGAGATCGAAGGCCATAAACCGGACGATATTCTCGCCGCGCTGTTGGAGAAAGTGGAAGCGCCGCGCAAGTGATTCCAGTGCATTTTAATCGGCGAAGATATTCCCTCTCCCCAGCCCCTCTCCCGCAAGCGGGAGAGGGGTGCGCGACAGCGCGGGAGAGGGGGTGACGGTAGGGCTTGGAATGAGACCCGCGCGCCCGATGCTCGCCGCCGCCGCGGCCTGGTTTGTGCTGGGCATCGTGGCGGCGATATTCCCCGCGCTGGTATTCGCTTGGGCGATGACCGGCGCGCTGCTCGCCGGATTGGCGTTGCTCGATCTCGTGCTCATCGATGCATCCGGACTCGGCGCCGCGCGCCGCGTCTCCGATAGCTTGCCGGTGGGCGTGTGGAGCCAAGTGCAGCTCCGTCTGCATAATCCCGGCCGGCGCGCTGTGCGCGTGGCGGTATTCGATCACTATCCGGCGCAGAGCGAAGCCGAAGGGCTGCCGCAGTCCATGCATATCGCGGCCGGCGGGTTTGCCGAACTGGCATACCGGCTGCGCCCGCTTGAACGAGGCGACCAAACCTTTGGCCAGGTACAGGTGCTACTGGATTCGCCGTTGCGGCTTTGGCGGCGCAGCCGGTTTTTGTCCGAGCCGCGGACGGTGAAGGTCTATCCCAATTTCGCCGAGATGTCTAAATATGCTTTGTTTGCCACCGACAACCGCTTGAGCCAAATCGGCATCAAAAAACATCGGCGGCGCGGAGAAGGGCTGGCGTTTCATCAATTGCGCGAATATCGCGCCGGCGATGCGCTGCGCCAAATCGATTGGAAAGCCACCTCGCGCTTGAAGCGCCTCATCTCGCGCGAATACCAAGACGAGCGCGACCAGCAAGTGGTGTTCTTGATCGACTGCGGACGGCGCATGCTGGCCAAGGACGGCGAGCTATCGCACTTCGATCACGCCTTGAATGCGGTGCTGTTGTTGTCCTACGTGGCGCTGCGCCAGGGCGACGGCGTGGGCTTTTTCGCCTTCGCCGGCCCGGAGCGCTTCCTGCCGCCGCGCAAGGGCGCGCCCGCCATCAATGCCGTGCTGAATAGTATTTACGATCTGCAACCCAGCACGCACACGCCGGATTACGCGCGCGCCGCAACCGGTTTGATCAAGCGCCTTAAAAAGCGCTCGCTGGTCGTGCTCGTCACCAATCTGCGCGACGAAGACAATGACGAACTGTTGCCCGCATTGCATCTGATGCGGCAACAGCATTTGGTGGTACTGGCGAGCCTGCAAGAAGTCGCGCTGAACCAAGTGGCGGAGCAAGCGGTGCAGGGCTTCGACGACGCGCTGCGCCTGGCGGCGACCGACATCTATCTCGAACAGCGGCGCTTGGCGCACCAGGCCTTGAAGCACTACGGGGTGATGCTGCTGGATGTGGAGCCGGCGCAATTGCCGGTGGCGCTGGTGAATCGCTATTTGGATATTAAATCGAGCGGGCGCTTGTAGTGATTTGTAAAATTTTTCGTTGGGCGCCTTTACCTACTGAATACAACGCTAAAGCAGAGCGGATTTATTTTAGCTTTCCTACCATCTCTGCGCTGGCCTACAGCTATTACTGGAGTCGCTAATGATTACTCGAAAGACTAGCCTTATTCTAGTAACAAGCGTTCTCGTCATCATTGCATTATGGGAAGTACCGCGGATTCGATTTCACCCAAATCCTATGACTGTTCCGAAAATGAAAACGATCATTGCTCAGAAAGCTCCGATAGGAAGTAACTTGGCGAATATTCTGTACTTCCTTGATGCCGAGAAAATCGAGCATTCGAAGTATTTGCCTGAGACACGTTCCGTTAATGCTGTGGTGCGCCGTACCACAGTCGGTCTTTTGATTGAAGGTTCCATTTACGGTTCATCGTCGAATTCACTGTGAATTTATATCATCCTAAGCACATATCCAGCTTGCCACAATGAAACAGAATTCGTGCTCGATAGTTGGTGAAGTTACGAAACCCACGGGCGTTGGCCTTGATGAGTTGTATCGCGCTATTAAATCCTTCCGCACAGGCGTTGCTGATTCTGTGTCGGCTGTAGTTGAGCAAGCCTGTCAGATGCCGCCTGAGCATCCTGACCACTTTCTTGACCGGCGCAAGACGGCTGCGCATCGCGTTGTTCGCCCAGGCGTCGAAGAAGCGTTTGGCTGCGCCAGTGTAGCGATAGCACCAGAATTCCTTGCGCACGGGGTCGTGCACGTGCGCACGGGGTCGCGTCTTGTATCTTGTATTTTCACGGATCATAGACTTTCAACCTCGCATTGACGCTCCCGGGCAGAGGCGCTACCTTAGTGTCACCCCGCACGAGAATCCATGCCATGTCCACCACCGCGCTGAAACTTCCCGATGAACTGAAAGAACGCATCATTTCCGCCGCCGAAGCCGCGGGAAAATCGCCGCATGCTTTTATGATCGAGGCGCTCGCCGCGCAAACCGCCTTGGCCGAACGACGCCCCGCCTTCGTGGAAGCCGCGCAGGTCGCGGAGCAGGAAGTCGCGGAGTACGGCTTGGTCTACGATGCCGACGAAGTGTTCAGCTATCTGCAGGATAAGCTCATCGGAAAGCGTGCCAAGCGGCCAAAGGCCGTCAAGCTCTGAGCTCCGCCGTGACGCGTCTGGTCTGCCCCGCGCCTTGCAGGACATCGAACGGCTCATGCCTAGCTTTGCAGTGCGGCACGCATCTGTTCCTCGGTGATCGGGTATTTCAACACCGCATGCACGGAGAATAACGCCAGCAGCTTGCCGATGTGAGCTTCCTCGCTGGGCCGCATGACCACAATCACCTTCGCCTGTGGCGCAACGGCTTGCAGGGTTCTCAGAGTGACATCCAGATTGGAGACGGTGGCCCCGGCGTAATCGTTGCCCCAGCCATAGATGAACTCACCCACAAAAAAATCGGGAGGCTGCTTTTGCAGTGCGCGGTGCAGGTTACGGGCCGAGTCGAAGCGTTCCACCACGATACCCAACGCCTCATACAAATCAGGGAAATGGGAAGCGAACGGGGAATCGACCAGGGCGTAGAGGATTTTCATGTGGCTACTGTTTCATTCGGGTATCGCGCGCGTTTGTGATTTGTGCGTTTCCCATCGTTCGATCGCGGCTGAAGCAAAAGGAAAGATTTGATCCCGCGACCTGCCGGCTATGTCAGTATCGTGTCTGACCCCATTTGTTGTTTGCCGGTACGCTACACCCCGCGACCACGCGGCCCAAGGAAATACCAGAGGATTAAGCCCAGCACGGGCAATAGCAACACTGCGACAATCCAAATCAGCTTCTTCTCGTTCGACACAGCGCTTTGAGAAATATTGATAATTGCCCAGACATCTCCTATCAATACCAAGAGCCCAACGATGCCGCTATATCCGAAGTTCATCATTTTGATTCCTTTTCTGTTTAGTGGGAGCCGTCAATGAATCTATGGTGTCTGACCCCATTTATTGCCCTTATGTTTCTGTTTCGCATTGAAGTCATGTACGATTGATTTCACTCCCCTCGCAAGTTTTGGATGGAATTTTTTCGCTGTTCCTGCGCGGGTAGCTAGGGATCTTGCTAGCTTTGTGGCGACTGGGCTAAAGTTACGGAGAGTGGAGAAGGAGGCTAATTGCTGCGCATCTAGAGCAAGAGCTTTTCTGCGTTGAGCCGGAAGGGAAATCTTGCCATCAATATTTAACTTTGTTACAGCCATGCTCTGACCGCGCCACGAAAAGTTGTGTTTTTCAAACTTAGGAGAGAATCCAGCGTGATACAACGCACCGTAGACTTGCCGAGTGGCCTTCTGGATGACGAAGAGTGGGTGTCTCCTATTAGACGTGATGTTGATGTCGTCTACAAAACGCGAATATTTCATTCCCAGACGATTTAGGCGTTGCACTATGCCGGGCTCAACCTTCCAAAGTGCGAGGTTAGACAAGTGCGGGCTTGTCTTTGCCCCCTGTGGAAGCTCCCCGTCCCGGGTGGTTAGTTTGGTAAGAACCCTAGAGACTTGCTTGGAGAAGCCAAATACGCGCCGCCAAATATTGAAGACGTGCGCTGTCGTTATGGATGGAAAATACGAGGCTATATCTTCGGCAATCAGGATTCGTGCCCCCGAATGAAACCTCGCGTTTGAAAAATGCGAGCGACCTCTAATACCGCCGAACAAATAGCCAGGGAAAACTACCCGATCAAGTATGCGTTCTTTAATCCTAGATTGAATTGCTTTTAGCGGGTAGCGCGCATCCCAAAAAATTCGAACGGTACCGTCTGGTTTTCTTTTTTTCCCGGCACGCCGATATTCTGAAGATGCCTTTTCTGCCACATCAATCAGTGTGGCAGGCTTCAGCCCAAGAGCCCTTCCTAGGGCCTCAATGGTTAGTATCGGTTGGCATGGATACCTAATCCGATGGGCATCTATCGCCAGCTCTCCGGAAATCCGGGAGGGTCGAGAATCCGAAAAAGGTAACTTGTTGTTCACTCGCTTCCGGTAAACGATTGGATAATTCGTGTAATCCAAATAAATGCTTTCACAACCAACCCAACGTTGATCGCACCGCGCACGTAATGCCAAAAACTTGCGCACGGTTTGACCGGCGAATTGCCTGCTAATAACATGTCTTGAATTGCTCGTATTACGCGATCGATGCTCCTACGTTGAACTGTACTGAAGCGCTTGCGCTCTAGGTTGGCTCGAATTTCATATAGATCTTCGAGTACCTTAAGAAGTTTGACATTCATGATGACTACCTGTTGCGTATACCGGCACATGCCGGCAGTTCCAATCAGCCCATGCGGTTCGCAACAAAGCGCTTCAGTACACAAGTTACATTCCGGGCCAGTTCCTTTTTTGCATGCTTACCTAGTCGTCGAGCTTCGAGCAAATAGGTGACCTGCAACAAAGACACACGGCACGTCGCGCCAAGAACTAGATGGCGTGAAATGCAATCTCCGACTAGCGGAGCAGCTGCAATGCGGGTTTTTCCGCAGCAGCATTCGCCTGCGCTGGATTGGTGGGTAGCATCAACTTCTTAAAGAGCGCGGGGCCTCTCACCCCTTCGGACGTTGCCGCCTAATTCAAAACAAAATCGCAATCTGACAAATCAATCCCAGCTCAAAGCTCCACCCGTCTGATACTCCGTCACCCGCGTCTCGAAGAAATTTTTCTCCTTCTTCAAGTCCATCATCTCGCTCATCCACGGAAAGGGATTGGTCGCGCCCGCGTAGAGTTCGTCCAGGCCGATCTGTTGGCAGCGGCGGTTGGCGATGAAGCGCAGGTATTCTTTAAACTGTGCGGCGTTGAGGCCGAGCACGCCGCGCGGCATGGTGTCTTCGGCGTAGCGGTATTCCAGTTCCACGCCTTTTTGCATCAGGCCGGAGATTTCTTTGCGGAATTCCGGCGTCCACAGGTGGGGGTTTTCCATTTTGATCTGGTTGATGAGGTCGATGCCGAAGTTGCAGTGCATGGACTCGTCGCGCAGGATGTATTGGTATTGCTCGGCGGCGCCGGTCATTTTGTTTTGCCGGCCCAGCGCCAAGATTTGCACGAAGCCGACATAGAAGAACAAGCCTTCCATAATGCAGGCGAACACGATCAGGCTGCGCAGCAGCTTCTGGTCGTTTTCCGGCGTGCCGGTTTTGAATTCCGGGTTGGTGAGGATGTCGATGAAGGGCATGAGGAATTCGTCTTTGTTCCGGATGCTCTCCACTTCGTGATAGGCGTTGAAGATTTCACCTTCGTCCAGGCCCAGGCTCTCCACGATGTATTGGTAGGCGTGGGTGTGGATCGCTTCTTCGAACGCTTGGCGCAGCAGGTATTGGCGGCACTCGGGCGCGGTGATGTGGCGATAGGTGCCGAGCACGATGTTGTTGGCGGCCAGACTGTCGGCGGTGACGAAGAAGCCGAGGTTGCGTTTGACCAGCAGGCGCTCGTCGTCGGAGAGGCCGTTCGGGTCTTTCCAGGTGGCGATGTCGCGGCTCATGTTGATCTCTTGCGGCATCCAGTGGTTGGCGCAGCCGTTGAGATATTTTTCCCAAGCCCATTTGTATTTGAAGGGGACGAGTTGAT
Organism: bacterium; assembly: GCA_027438535.1. GTDB lineage: Bacteria > Pseudomonadota > Gammaproteobacteria > Burkholderiales > Thiobacteraceae > RBG-16-58-11. The sequence goes on along the minus strand of DAIAMA010000001.1, from coordinate 14,794 downwards.
TGACGTCGGCGCTGCCGTTGATGATGCGTTTGTCTTCGACACGCACGCGGCGCGATTTGGCGGCTTCGTCGATGTCGGCGGCGGGCATGGACGGCGCGGGCGCATGGGCGCGAAACGGTTGCGGGGTGGGAGAGATGTCTTCTTCAAAATTCAGCATGGTGCGATCTCCTCGGCTTAAAACATTCTATGGGTGCGGCTTAAAGCCGCTTGATTATTTTCCCTCTCCCCGGCCCTCTCCCCCTGGGGGAGAGGGAGTTTGGGGATGAAGGGGAAGGAGCGTGCGTTTTACTGGCACGACTCACAGGTCGGGTCGTCCAGCGAGCAGAATTTCACTTCGGTGGCGGGGGTGTCGGACGACGACATCCCGGAAGACATCATGGGCGCGCCCGCCGCGACTGCGCCGTCACCCATTTGGCCACCATGCGTGGGCACCGAGTTCAACTCGCCGCCCTTGCCGGTGGATTTCTCGGCGCTGGTCGCGCCCAGGGTGCGCAGATAGTAGGTGGTTTTGAGGCCGCGCAACCAAGCGAGTTTGTAGGTCTCGTCCAGTTTCTTACCGGAGGCGCCAGCCATGTAGATGTTGAGCGATTGCGCTTGGTCGATCCACTTCTGGCGGCGCGCGGCGGCTTCCACCAGCCACTTCGGTTCGACTTCGAAGGCGGTGGCGTAGAGGCTGCGCAACTCCGCCGGCACGCGGTCGATTTTCGCGAGCGAGCCGTCGAAGTATTTGAGGTCGGCCACCATCACTTCGTCCCACATATTGAGCGCTTTCAGGTCGGCCACCAGATATTTGTTGGCGACGGTGAATTCACCCGAGAGGTTGGATTTCACATAGATGTTTTGATAGGTGGGCTCGATCGAGGCCGATACACCGACGATGTTGGCGATGGTGGCGGTGGGCGCAATCGCGATGCAATTGGAGTTGCGTATGCCGACTTGTTTGATGCGCGCACGCAGGCCGTCCCAATCCAGGGTGACGGAATCGTTGTATTCCAAATAGCCGCCGCGCTCGTCGCCCAAGAGCTTGATGGAATCGTGGGGCAGGATACCGCGATCCCACAGCGAGCCTTCGAAGCTGCTATAACGGCCGCGCTCTTCGGCCATCTCGGTCGAGGCTTGGTAGGCGTAGTAGGTCACCGCTTCCATGGCGCGGTCGGCGAATTCCACCGCTTGCTCAGAAGCATAAGGAACGCGCAGTTCGTATAGGCAATCCTGGAAACCCATGATGCCCAAGCCCACCGGACGATGCTTGAGGTTAGAGGTGCGCGCTTTGGGCACCGAGTAATAGTTGACGTCGATCACGTTATCCAGCATGCGCATCGCGGTGCGCACGGTGATTTTCAGCTTCTCGTGGTCGAGTTGGCCGTCCGTAAGGTGATTCACCAAATTCACCGAGCCCAGATTACACACGGCGATTTCTTGGTCGTTGGTGTTGAGCGTGATCTCGGTGCAAAGATTGGAGCTGTGCACCACGCCCACGTGCTGCTGCGGGCTGCGGATGTTGCACGGGTCTTTGAAGGTGATCCAGGGATGCCCGGTCTCGAACAGCATCGATAGCATCTTGCGCCACATTTGGGTGGCGGAGGTTTTCTTGAACACTTTCATTTCGCCGCGCGCGGCTTTTTCTTCATAGGCCACATAGGCGCGCTCGAAGGCCTTGCCGAATTTGTCGTGCAGGTCGGGCACTTCGTTGGGCGAGAACAGCGTCCACTCGCCGTTTTCCATCACGCGCTTCATGAACAGATCGGGAATCCAGTTCGCGGTGTTCATGTCGTGCGTGCGGCGGCGGTCGTCGCCGGTGTTCTTGCGCAGCTCCAGGAATTCTTCGATATCCAAGTGCCAGGTTTCGAGATAGGCGCACACCGCGCCTTTGCGCTTGCCGCCGTTGTGCGCCAGCGCGGCGCTGGTCATATAGCTTGCGTCGCCTTCGACTTTCAGATCGAACACGAAGGGCACCGGCGCGATGTCGCGGCATGCGCGCACCCGGCTGAATACGCAGCCGTTCCAGGTGAGCCAGTTGTGTTTGGTGAGCGGCCGGGCATGCACCAAGCGCGCCACCTCGGGCACCGCCGGGATGCGGAGATCGTAGGCCTTGGTGATGCCGTTGAAGTGGATATCGCTGCCGTCGCTGCGCGTGCCGGTATGGTCCTGCGCGCGTTCGCGATACTGGCCGGCGCAGGGCACGCCCAAGCGCAGAAGCTGGTAGCGCAAGCCCTCGATCAGCGCATAAGAGGTATTGGTGAAATAAATTTCCTTGCCGCGGCTCACTCCGCCGTCGGTTTCCAGCAAGCCATGGATCAGCGCGAGCGTTTGTTGGCGCGGCAGGTGGCGGTAACGGCGCGCAATGCGCTTGTTGCCTTCGGCGTCGTATAAATCCTCGCGGATGAAGGGCAAGGTGGCCGCGCCGGCGCCGACGAAGCGGCCGCTGCTGCCTTCGCGCGCAACGCCGCGCCCGGTGGCCCACTTGATCTGGCTATAGTGTTCGTTGCGCTGGCTTTCCCAATAATGAATGCCGCGCGCTTCGAGATAGTCACGCACGAATTGCATGTGTTCATCCTTGGCGGGGTTGCCCGAAACGCCCCATTCACTACCGTCGCCGGCGAGGTGGCCATCGCCCAGCAAAATGCCATAGAGGCGCGCATCTTCTTCGGTGAAGCCAGCTACCGGCAAAACCTCGGTCGGGATGACTTGCGCCACATAGTCGCCGCGCCGGAGTTTGCCGGCGTCCGTCCATTCGGCGCGCACTTTGGCCTTCTCCAGCCATTCCATGGTGCGCTCGACGCCTTGCTCCATGGGTACCTGGCGAATCGACCAGAGGGGATGCCCGGCCGTGACCCGTAGCGGGAAAATCGCGTGCTTGATGTCGAGTTCGACCATCCGATCGGTTTGGTTGTAAGTCATGTGCTTTAGCACTTCGCGGTACTCGCCGCGTTGCCCGAGCACCACGTCACCGGGGCGGATGTCGCGGATCGGCTTGATGCCGTCGGCCGTAAACACCGGGGTTTCCGGGGCGAAACATTGGTTCACGGCCACGGCGGTGTCGTTCACCACTTTCAGGAACGGAATCACGCCCTGCGATTTGCCGTTGGTGCCTTTGATGTGGCTGCCCAAGGCGCGCACCGGGGTCCAGTCGTTGCCCAGGCCGCCGGCGAATTTTTGCAGCATGGCGTTTTCTTTGATGGCTTGGTAGATGCCGTCCAAATCGTCGGATACGGTGGTGAGGTAGCAGCTGGAAAGCTGGCTATGCAGAGTGCCGGCGTTGAACAAGGTCGGCGTCGAGCTCATGAAGTCGAAGCGCGAGAGTACGTTGTAGAACTCGATGGCGCGCGCTTCGCGGTGGATTTCGTTGATCGCCAAGCCCATCGCCACGCGCATGAAGAAGGCTTGCGGCAGCTCGATGCGGCGTTCTTCGATATGCAGAAAATAACGGTCGTACAGCGTTTGCAGGCCAAGGTAGCCGAATTGCTGATCGCGCGCGGCGTCTATCGACTTGCCCAATACTTCCAGATCGAATTGCGCCAGACGCGGATCCAATAGCTCGGCATCGATGCCTTGTTTGACGAAGCGCGGGAAATAATCAGCATAGCGCGTCGCCATATCGGCTTGTAGCACTTCTTCGCCCAGCACTTCGAGGCGGATTGTGTTGAGCAACAGCCGCGCGGTGACTTGGGAATAGGCGGGTTCTTTTTCGAGCAGGCTGCGCGCGGCGAGAATGGTGCACTTGCGCACTTCGTCCATCGGTACGCCGTCGTATAAATCGCGCAGCGTGGCTTCCAGAATCGGCGCGCTGGTGACCGCCGGGCCTAAATCGGCGCAGGCTTCGTCGATCAGCGTTTTGAGCTTGGCCAGATCGAGCGCGCGGGGCACGCCGTTTTCGGTGACCCGGATCGTGTGCTCGCTCTGCCCCTGGGTTTGTTTCTGTTTGGCGCGTTCTTGGGTGCGCTGTTCGCGGTACAGCACATAGGAGCGCGCGACGTCGTGCTCGCCGGAACGCATCAGCGCCAGCTCGACTTGGTCTTGAATGTCTTCGATATGAAAGGTGCCGCCGTTGGGCTGGCGCCGGATCAACGCGCTGACCACCGCTTCCGTCATGCGCTCGACCACCTCGCGAATGCGCGCCGACGCCGCGGCTTGCCCGCCGTTCACCGCGATGAAGGCTTTGGTCATCGCAATCGAAATCTTGGACGGCTCGAACAGCACCACGCTGCCGTTGCGGCGGATGACTTTATGTTCGGGGTAGCGTGTTTCGAGGCTGGCGGATGTCGCAGTGTAGTCGAGCGACTGCACCGGGTTGGTGGATTCGTTAGCGCTGGTGGCGATGTGCATCGAGTGTATCTCCCGTTTTTATCGATTTATTGAGCCAAATGACGGGGTTAAAGCCCAACCCAAAAACCACAATATGTTGTGTCCGTCAGGTAGGTTGGAAACTAATTCTAGTAACTTGGGTGAGGTCGTGCAAGAAATATTTCACACTTTTTTATGGGGCGATAATTTGCATTTAAACAAGCCATTTGGCGCACCCTATTCGGGCAGCCGCATCCGGATTGCGCGCTTAAAGTGATAAGATGAAAAACAATACATCGAATATAAGAATGTGCTAAATGAAACACACCGCCACGCTGTTGATCAGTTGTCCCGACCAAAAAGGCTTGGTGGCGAGCATCGCCGATTTTTTGCTGCGGCACAACGCCAATATTCTACACGCCGATCAGCATCAGGATGCGGAGTTGAAGTTATTTCTGATGCGCGTGGAGTGGGATCTGGCGGATTTCACCCTGGATCTCGCCGCGTTCGAGCCGGCGTTCAAGCCTATTGCCGAAAAATTTCAGATGCGCTGGCGGCTCGCGCTCGGAAGCTACCGGCCGAAGATGGCGATTTTCGTATCGAAATACGATCATTGCATGGCCGATTTGCTCTATCGCCATCAAGCACACGAGCTGCATTGCGATATTCCGCTGATTATCAGCAACCACGCCGACACGCGCTGGATAGCGCAGGCTTATGGCATTACCTTCCAGCATGTCGAGGTAGCGAAGGGCAAGCACGAGGCGGAACGCGACCAGCTCGCGCTGCTGCGCCATCATCATATCGACTTCATCGTGCTGGCGCGCTACATGCAGGTGCTGTCGCCCGAATTCATCCGCCATTATCCGAACCGCATCATTAATATCCACCATTCTTTCTTGCCCGCCTTCCATGGGGCGCGGCCTTATCACCGGGCATTCGAGCGCGGCGTGAAGCTGATCGGCGCCACCAGCCACTATGTCACCGAATCCCGACGATGGCCCTATCATCGAGCAAGACGTGGCGCGCATCTCGCATCGCGATCAAATCGAGGATTTGATGCAAAAGGGCGCCGATCTGGAGCGGGTCGTATTATCGCGCGCCGTGCGCTGGCATATCGAGAATCGGGTGCTGGTGTATGCGAATAAGACGGTGGTGTTCGATTAGGGGGGCGCACGCCCCCCGCTTGTCTAGAACATATAGCCCACGCCGAGATTGAAGCGGTCTTTGCGGTTGTCTTGCTTGTAGTTTTGCCAATCGGCTTTGAGCACGACATCGCGGCTCACGTTGAAATTGACGCCCGCGGTGACGACGGTTTCATCGTTCAGCGGATCTTGGGTGTAAGCGCTATCCACCTTGGCCTGGGTGTTGTAGCGCTCATAGCGCACGAAAGGCGAGAGCCGCATCTCGTCTTTTTTCCAGATCGCGTAGGCGGCCTGGCCATACCAGCCCCAGAGGGATTGCGGCGCAGCCTTGTTCGAACCCGGTGCGAGCCCGGCGGCTTGGTTGATGGCGAGCGTGTCGCCCAAGCTGCCGCGCGCGTATAGCGCTTGCAGGTCGAGATCGCCGAGGCTGAGCTTGCCGTGCACATCCCACAGCGTGAGATGCGCGCCCTTGCCTTGCAGCGCGCTGCTGGGCGTGGCGCCGACGCCGTTCTGAGCGGTGTTGCCGCTGAATATGCCGGTGCCCACCAGCCAGCCGGGCTGGCGATAATTGAGGCCGGCGAACAAGGCCAAATCGTTGGCGGCGGCCTTGAAGCCCTCCGAGCGCATGCCGCGTATGCCGCTGCCCGCGTTTTCGAATTTGCTCGCATCCAGGCTGGAGGCGATACCGGCGTTGTATTCCAAACCGTCCGCTAGCTGCCCTTGCAGGCCGACGCCCATTTCGCGCCAGGTGGCGGGAATAATGCGCGACTCCACCTCGTTGCGCTCCACACCGTAAAAAGTCGGCGGTTCGTGGACTTCGTTGAGAAAGCCGAGCGGCATGAGCATGAGGCCCGCGCGCAGATTCACGGCGGGATTCAGCGTGTATTCGAGGTAGGCTTGCTCCATCGCCAGCTCGCCCTGGCCGCTTTCCACCAGCGCGTGCTCGACTTCCATCTCGGAATAAAAGCGCAGCTTGTCGTTGAAGCGATGGCCGAAAAATAAGACGAAGCGCTTGAGGTCGGCTTGATCTTTCACCGAACCGTCGCGGTAATTGTTGTATACCGCTTCGCCATAGCCGCCGATGGTGGTGGCGGAGGCTTCGGCTTGAGTGGTTTGCACCGCGGATTGCACGGCGGCCACTTGCTGGTTGCGGGTGGCTTTTTCCTCGGCCAACTGTTTTTTCAGACTTTCCATTTCTTTTTGCAACTGGTCGAGCTTTTGTTCCAGGCTAGCGGAGGAGGATTCCGCCTGGGCGTTGAACGACAGGCTGATCAGCGCCGCCAGCAGCGCCGGTTTGAAGTTTGGGTAATGCATGGATATTCCTTTCAGAGTGTTTACCAGGGATGGGCTGGCTGGCGGCGCTGAAAGGCGTGGTGCTGGCTGGCGGAGGGTGAACGGCGTACGCGTGTGCGCTTGCCGGGTTTCGAGAAATGCTGGGCCGCGCGCGGCCGCGGCGAATATGCAACACTATCATCGCGGGCAGCATGAGCCCCGCGATCCAGTGCAAGAGCGGCAGCCACGTCTCATTGGACTCGCTGGCAAAGTAATACAGCGCGTAGCCCGTGGCGGCCAGCCACCCAAAAATACTTTTCATGGCCAGGCCGCTGGCGCGATTTTTTTTGAGCCGCCAAGCGTGCCGGGCGTGCACCGGCAGCACCGAGCCCAGCGCGACCAGCGCGGCGAAACCCATCAGGCCGTGCAGCCGCAGCCACCAGATTTCCAAGGGATGGGCAGCCATGCCGAATGCGCCGGGCACGCGCAAGAAATAATGGAAGGCGAGCCATAGCGCGCCGCTCAGCCAAAGCAAAACGAACACGGCATACAGCAAGCGCTTATGCGGAACGGCAAAACGAATAGGCAGGGGCGGAAATTTAGGCATGCCGGGTTTCCACGCCCCAATGCGCGCGCCACTTAATGGGAGCGGCCGTGCCGCTGTCGAATACGCGGCAGCCGTTGGTCACGGGGTCATGTTCCACCATCAGCGCGCGGGCGTTATAACGGGCCAGAATTTTGGCGGCTTGGGCCGCATCGGCGTGCACGACCTTGGTCAGGGCATCGGCGTGCATGCAGGTTTGCGCCAGCACGGTGATGCTGCGCTGCGTGGTGCAGGGGGTGCGCGTGTGCGGATGAATCAGCGGCGCAATCATCTGGCCCGCGTGGCGGCGCTGGGAAAAATACGCGGCGGAAGTCGCCGCCGCGCCTTCGGACAATGCCATCAAGGGCAAAATCCGGGTAGGTGCGTGCGGGGCGCGCACATGAAGGGTTTGCGCGGCGTCGCCGAATAGGCGTAAATCGCCGCCGGCGTTGACGCACCCGGCAACCATGCCGCAGGCTTGCAGGGCATGGATGGCGATGTCCACCGCATAGCCTTTGGCGATGCCGGAGACATCGATGCGTATGCGTCGCGTCAGCTGCACGCGCCGGCCGGAAAGCAGGGTCACATGCCGCCAATCGCCTTGACCGGAAATGCGCGGAAAATCGCGATGGCGCGGCAAGAAGCCCAAGCGCGTTAACGTCGGGGCAACGCTGATGTCGAATAGCCCGCCGCTGGTTTCGGCGATTTCGCGCGCCGCACTTAGCACGCGCCAAGTATGTTCGTGTACCGGCACCGTTTGGGCGAAACCCAGGCGATTGATGCGCGATATTTCGGAAGCGGCATCATGGTAGCTCATCAGCGCATGCACGTCGGCGACCGCGCTAAAAGCGTGATCGATCGCGCTTTGCACTTGATTCGATGTGGCGCCGGTCGCGGTAATTTCCACCAGCGTGCCGAGTAGCGGGCGTGCGCGCACTTGCGTTACCGTGCCCGGCAAGCGCATCGGCGGCGCATCGGTCATGGCATTCATTTCAGTGCCACCGCGTAGCTTGCCAGCAGGCGGCGCACGCCCTCGGTCACGTGCTTGCATGACAGGGTAGCGCCGCTGATATTCTTGATGTCATCATCCAGTTGCAAAGGCGCGCCCGTTTTTTTGCCGACGAATTGAGCGCGCCATTTAGGATTTCTTATCGCATTGCCGTGGGTCTCGCGGTAATCCAGGATTTCGATGCCGTGCACCGTACCGTCCGGCGTGAGCGCGACCGCATAGGTAATGAGTTCATGTTTACCATACACTTCATCCAGCAAAAACCAGCCAGCCGGCTTGCCCGCTTGCTGTGCGCGCCAAGCGTTGACCGTGCTATTGCGTACGCGCACGCCCGATCTTGTTTCGATCGCGCGGATCTGTTCGGCGCTTAACGTCAATGGCGCGGCAAGGAACTGCTCCGCATTGGGGAACAAGATTTTTTGCGCTTGCTCCACATTCAAATATTGCGTTGCGAAGGCCGGCGCCGAAATGACGGCGGGCAGCACCAGCGCCGGAATTCGTAACCAATGGTCGAAGTTATGCATGCATCAGCCTTATCATGTTGCGCTTGGCGCATTCAAGTAAGTTTGACCAAGAGGAGGCACGGCCATCCTTGGCAAGTCAGTAAAAATTCGGCTGGCTTGCCCGGATAGGGCTGGCTGGCAAAAGAGACGCCGGGCGGAGAAACCGCGGCGGTAAAAAATTAACGCATCTGGCTTTGCAGATAATTTTCCAGGCTGACTTGCTTAATGAGCCCGAGTTGCGTTTCCAGCCAGTCGATGTGTTCTTCGGTATCTTCCAAAATTTCATCGAAGATTTGGCGCGAGACAAAATCGCTGTCCGCCTCGCAAGCCGCCACGGCTTGCACCAAGTGTTCACGCGAGCCCAGCTCCAGCTTGAGATCGCAAGCGAGGCATTCTTGCGCATTTTCACCTATCATCAACTTGCCCAGATCTTGCAGGTTAGGCAGGCCTTCCAGAAACAGAATGCGCTCGATCAGCAGGTCGGCGTGCTTCATTTCTTCGATGGATTCGTCGTATTCGTGCTTGCCGAGTTTTTCCAGTCCCCAATTTTTGTACATGCGCGCATGCAGAAAATATTGGTTGATGGCGGTCAATTCCAGTGTCAATTGCCGATTGAGAAGCGCGATAATTTTTGGGTTGCCTTTCATGCTGCCTCCTGACGGGCGTCGTATAGGGGGTAAAGCGGGCCCGGCGCGGCTTGGGCGCCGGTGCCGGATAAGGCTTGCCGCAGTTCGGAAAGTACATGTTGCGCACACTTCCCGCATTGCGAGCACGCACCCAAATTCTGGCACAAGTCGCGCATAGAGCAAGCGCCTTCATCGACGGCGCGCCGGATTTGGCTATCGGTGATGGATTTGCATACACAGACATACATGTCGGCCGGCTCCGCTATTTGGTCAGGATAAGTTTGCCGTTGCGCGTGCGGCGCAGGCGGTAATGTTCGCCCTGGTGCCGGATAAGCACCTCATCCCCGCGTAAAAACAGGGCTTCGCTGTGAATGGGCTTGCTCCGGTCCAGCACCACGAACTGCTGCCCATCGAGGTCGGCTACCGGGGCCGTAATCGGGTTGTTCATATTGAATTGCGCCGCTTAATAATGAGAATGATTCGCAATTATATGCATGTTTTAGATGCAATGCAAGTGCTTATGCAACACTGATTTAAAACAAAATTTATGGGGATTTACGGCAAAACCGCGGACAGGCGCGCCCAATTGAAATACGGGCCCGGGTCGGTCTTGCGTCCCGGCGCGATGTCGGCATGCCCGGTAATGCCGATAATGGGATAGGCGGCTTTGAGCGCGGGAATCATGCGCAAAAGCCACGCATACTGGGCTTCGGTAAAGGACGTGGTATCCGAGCCCTCGAGCTCGATGCCGATGGAGAAATCATTGCAGCGCTCGCGCCCGCGCCAGCTAGATGCACCGGCATGCCAGGCGCGCTGGGTACAGGGAACGAACTGAATAAGCTCGCCGTCGCGCCGGATAAAAAAATGCGCGGAGACGCGCAAGCCTTGAATGGTGGCGTAATAAGGGTGCGCGCTGGGATCGAGCCGATTGGTGAATAGCTCGATCACGCCCGGGCCGCCGAACGCGTCCGGCGGCAGACTAATATTGTGAATGACGATTAGGTTCGCCTCGCAGTTATCCGGCCGCGCATCGCAATTGGGCGAGGGAATGTAGCGTGCGCCCGAGAGCAGACCGTTGGAATCGATATGCATGGTGTTCCCAGTATAATGCGCGCACTACCTAAGGAGAAACAGCGTGGTCATTGCGGAATTGATTTTTATGTTATTCGTTATTTTGATCGCGGCGGAGATCTTTACCAATGCGCTGGAGCATCTGGGAGAACGGCTCAAGATCTCGGAAGGCGTGACGGGTTCGCTGTTCGCGGCGGTGGGCACGGCGCTGCCGGAAACCATGGTGCCGCTGTTGGCGATTTTCGCCGGTACCGGAAACACGCAAATCAACCAGGAGATCGGCGTGGGCGCGATTCTCGGTGCGCCGCTGATGCTCTCCACGCTGTCGATTTTTTTGATGGCGCTGTCGGTGCTCAAGAAGCGCGGCTTGCAAGGGCATTTCAATCCGGAGCGTACCGGCTTTACGCGCGACCTGAATTTTTTTCTCGGCGCTTTTGCCTTGTCCGCGGTGGCGCTCTTCGTGCCGCACGATACGCCTTTGCTGCGCGGCGCGATCGCGCTCACCATGGTGCTGACTTATTTTATCTACATCATGCTTACCTTGCGCGCTTCCGCCGATCTGGTGAAAGATGGCCATGCGACCGAGGCGCACGAGAAAATGTTTCTGGCGCGCATCGGCTTGCCGCAAAATCTGGCGCTGATCATCGTACAGCTCGCGCTCGGCCTCGCGCTGCTGGTGGGCGGTGCCGAGGGCTTCATTCACGGCGTGGAACAGGCCTCCACCTTATTCGGCATTTCGGCCCTATTGTTGTCGTTGATGATCATCCCGATCGCGACGGAATTGCCGGAAAAGGTCAATAGCATTTTGTGGATCCGCCGCCACAAAGACACGCTGGCGTTCGGTAACATCACCGGTGCCATGGTGTTTCAAGGCACCCTCCTGCCCGCCATCGGTATTATGCTGACCCCGTGGGCACCGCAGCGCGAAGTGTTCGCCGGCATTGTCATTACCCTGATCGCGAGCCTGTGGCTGCGGTGGATGCTCAGCCGCGGGCAGTTGCGCGTGTGGCATTTAGGGTTGAATGGCGTGCTTTACGTGACGTATCTCGCGGTGGCGCTGATCTAAACCGCTGGCGCGATCGAAGTGATCGCACGCTCCACGCTTTAAAGAACGCTTGCAATGGGCCGCTATTGCTCAATAATGATGCATTCGTCATCACCCTTCAGGAGCGCTTAATGGCCAAATCCCCCAAATCCATGCAACTCGACCTGGATAAGCCCGCGTTCGACGCGCAGTCGATCAAGCGCTCGCTCGCGAATCGGCTGATGTATTCCATCGGTAAAGATCCGATCACCGCGACGGACCGCGATTGGTTTTACAGCGCGGCGGCGGTGGTGCGCGAGCGCCTGATCGAGCGCTGGATGGAAACCATGCGTAGTTATTACCGCGAGGACACCAAGCGCGTCTATTATTTTTCCATGGAATTCTTGATGGGCCGCACGCTGATGAACAGCATGCTGAACATCGACTGCGAAGAAGGGTTCCGCCGCGCTTTAACGGATATGGGCTTGGCGCTGGAGAATATCCGTGAAATGGAAAACGATGCGGCCCTGGGTAATGGCGGTCTCGGACGCCTCGCGGCCTGTTTCCTGGATTCGATGGCAACCTTGAGCATTCCCGGCTATGGCTACGGCATCCGCTACGAATACGGCATGTTCAATCAGCGCATCGAGCATGGCGTGCAAGTGGAACACCCGGATAACTGGCTGCGCTACGGCAATCCGTGGGAATTTCCGCGCGCGGAGGTGTTGTACCCGGTGAAGTTTCACGGCCGCGTGCTGAACTACGCCGATGAGCATGGCGCCATGCGCTACCACTGGGTGGATTCGGACGATGTGATGGCGATGGCCTACGATTACCCGATTCCCGGTTACCGCACCGATACCGTGAATAACATGCGGCTGTGGGCGGCGAAAGCGACGCGCGATTTCGATCTCGGCTATTTCAACGAGGGCAACTATATCCGCGCGGTGGAAGACAAGAATGAGTCCGAGAACTTATCCAAGGTGCTGTATCCCGACGATACCACCGAAATGGGCCGCGAGTTGCGATTGAAACAGCAGTACTTCTTCGTGTGCGCATCGTTGCAGGATATTTTCTACCGGTACAGAAAATTTCATGACACTTTCGACGAGTTGCCGAATAAGGTGGCGATTCAGCTCAATGACACGCATCCGTCCATCGCCATTCCGGAATTGATGCGCATGCTGGTCGATCTGCATGGCATGGCGTGGGAGCAAGCGTGGGATATCACCACGCGCACCTTCGCCTACACCAATCACACCTTGATGCCGGAAGCGTTGGAGACTTGGCCGGTGGCGCTGTTCGAGCGCGTGTTGCCACGGCATTTGCAAATCGTTTACGAAATCAATCATCGTTTCATGCGCGAGGTGATGCATCGTTATCCCGGCGATACCGAGTTATTGCGCCGCCTATCCATCATCGATGAGTCGCAAAATAAGCGCATACGCATGGCGCATCTCGCCATCGTCGGCAGTCATAAGGTGAACGGCGTGGCGGAAATTCACACGCAATTGATGAAAGAGACCATCTTCGCCGATTTTCACCGCCTATGGCCGGACAAGATCATCAATATGACCAATGGCATTACGCCGCGGCGGTGGCTGAATCAGGCCAACCCGGGCTTGTCGAAACTCATTACCGCACGCATCGGCAAGGCGTGGCTGAAAGAATTAAGCGAGCTGCGGCGCCTGGACGGTTTGGCGGAGGATGCCGCGTTCCGTGACGAATTCGCCCAGGTAAAGCGCGCGAACAAGGTACGTTTAGCGCAAGTGATCGAGCAACGGCTTGCTCTGCGCGTCGATCCCGATTCTTTGTTCGACGTGCAGATCAAGCGCATGCACGAATACAAGCGGCAGTTGCTCAATGTACTGCATATCGTCACGTTGTATAACCGCATTCGCGCCGGCGGCGAGAGCGTGCCGCGCACGGTGATTTTCGGCGGCAAGGCCGCGCCCGGCTATCAGATGGCTAAGCGCGTGATCAAGCTCATCAATGATGTCGCGGATGTGGTGAACAACGATCCGCTGGTGGGCGGCCGGCTTAAGGTGGTATTTATTCCGAACTATGATGTTTCCACCGCGGAGGACATCATCCCCGCCGCCGATTTGTCGCAGCAAATTTCCACCGCTGGCACCGAGGCGTCTGGCACCGGCAATATGAAGCTGGCGTTGAACGGCGCGCTTACCATCGGTACCCTGGACGGCGCCAACATCGAGATTCACAATGAAGTCGGCGCGGAGAATATTTTTATTTTCGGCATGACCACGGAAGAAGTGGCGCAGTTGCGCGCCGGCGGCTATAACCCATGGCAATACTACGACAGCAATCCCGAGTTGAAGCAAGCGCTGGATATGATCAATAACGGCTATTTTTCCCCGGACGATCACGCGCGTTTCAAGCCGGTATTCGACGCGTTGACCCGCGACGGGGATCATTACCTGCTGCTCGCCGACTATGCCGCGTACATCGCTTGCCAACAACAAGTAGAGCACTTGTATCGCGATAAAGAAGCTTGGATGCGCAAGGCTATTCTCAACGTGGCGCGCATGGGCAAGTTTTCTTCCGATCGCACCATACGCGAATACGCGCAGCGGATTTGGGATGTGCATGCCGTGACGCGTAAGCGCCATAAAGATCGCGTTTAAGCGCGCGCCGTTCCTGGCGTGTCCCGCCCTGGCTCTGACATGAGTATTGCAGTGTGCGGGCAGCCGGCAAAGCTGCCTTGACATTTTCCTTTCCCATTATATAAATTAAATTTGCATCGATGGGTGCGCGCGGGTACCCCATAAGCTTAGACACGCGCCGCGATTTCAAAGCAACCTGGTTTAAAACATGGTCTTGTTGGGAAAGGAATAGGTATGTCCAGTAGACGGGAATTCTTGAAAGGCGTTGCAGGCGGGTTGGCAACCGTGAGCGGCGGTGTCCTGGTGCCGCGCTTTGCGTTCGCGGCCGATAAATTCAATCTTGCGCAGCAGATATTGCCGGATGGCGACATAGCGGAATCCATCCTGGCGTCCTTGCCGGGGAAAAAGCCCTTGATCAAGCGTACTTTCCGCGCGCCAAATTATGAAACGCCGGTATCGTACTTTAATGAAATGTTCACGCCCAACGATGCATTTTTCGTGCGCTGGCATTTGTCCGGCATTCCCAATAAATTAAGCGCGCAGGATTGGCGCTTGAAAATCGGCGGCGATGCGCTGCAAAGTCCGACGGAACTCACGCTGGACGATCTCAAGAAAAATTACGAGCATGTGGAAGTCGCCGCGAACGCAAAGCG
>DAIAMA010000019.1 GCA_027438535.1 bacterium | reverse complement strand
GCGGAAGGGAAGGGTTGAAAGTTGAATCATCCACGGCGCATCGCCGGTGGTTCGTGTTCCGAACGAAATTTCGAAATCCAGCAGTTCGATGCGCTGTGCGCGGTCGCGTATCTTGTGTTCCGCCAAGATCGTCAGCGACGGCGCTTGTTGCGTAAACACCAGCCGATCGCGAACAAACAGGAAATAATTTCCGATCACCAGCAAGTAGCCCTTGCGCTGATCGTCGCTATCTTGCCCGATACCCGCATCCTGAAAGCGTAGCGCCACGATTTCTTGCTGCGCATCCGCCAATAATTCCCACACGCAGGCATCACGGCCATCGAGCGTTTCCTCCGCGAGCAGCGCCGCGCTGCGCCGCATGCGCCGCAAATGCGGCTCACCCCGGCGCGGCAAATAATCGATCTGGCGGCGGCGGTGCAGGATATCGCCTTGCGCGATACAGGCGCCGGCGACGCCGGCTTGATGGGTGAGTTCCAGTAATTCCCGATCGCTAAAATCGTCCCAGGATTGCCGTTCCGAAAAATCCGGACGATTCGTGGGGATCGCTAGACTCGCATGCAGGCGATGGCTTTGCAGCCAGAATGCGCGCTCCGTATCCGAACGCTTGCGCCATGCACCCACATAGTGTTCCGGAACATCGGTGTTGTTGATCGGCAGGGTGTCGGGCATGGCGCGGAGGCAAGGCGTGGCCGGCTATTTCAGCGACTCTTTCTCCATCAAAATATAGGTGTTATACGCGTTGCTGCGATTGGCTTGATCGAACGCGGGCAGCTTCTGATATTGCTTCCATGAGGTGTTTTTATAGGCGTCTTCGAAGGGCACGAAATTCGCGACGGCATCGCCCATGGTTTTGCGTAGATACAGCAGATAGTCTCGCGTCAGGGTGAGATCCGCTTTCGGGTCGTGCGACACGGCGCCGTGCCCCGGCACCATGACCTTGGGCTGGAAGGCGAGTAGTTTATCGAGCGCGGCCAGCCAGCTTTTCGAGTCCGCATTGCCGACGAAGGGCACGCGGCCTTTGAACACCACGTCGCCCGCATACAGCACGCCGTCCTGCTTAACGAATAAGGCGATATCCTCGGGCGTATGGGCGGGGCCGACATGGCGGATTTGAAAGTCCACGCCGCCGAGTTGGAACGCGGTATCGCCCGCCAGCCATTTATCGGCCGGCAATACCTTGGTCTGTTCGTCCACCCACGGAAAGAGCTCTTCCCGGCGCTGCGCCAGACGGGGCCTGATATCGGGCCCCGCCAAGTATTCCTTGCCGCGCTGCTGTGCCCAGATTTCGGCACCGATGGCTTTGAATGCCTGCAAGCCGTAGACATGGTCGGCATGGTAGTGGCTGACGATGACATATTTGATCGGGACAGTAGTGAGCTTGCGGATTTCGGCGATCAGCTTTGCGCCCAGCGGTGGCGTGCCGAGCGAATCGAATACCACCACGCCCGCGGGCGTGATGACAAATCCGGCGTTCGACATATAGCCTTGATTGGCGGAGGAGGCGGCGCCGGGTAAGCCTTGCACATAATAGGAATGCGCGCCGACTTTGACCGGCGTGACCGCAACGGTGACGGCGTTATCCTCCGCTGCTGCCGTGACGAGCGCCCAGAGGGCGAGAACGGAGAGCAGCGAAGCGCGTGACAGCTTCTTCAACATGGTATCCCTTTCATGCCAGAGGTTCTAAATTCAGTTATTATAAGCAAGGCCGAAAAGCCGCTAAAGACGCGCTTTCCCGGCTTCATTATTCACTCAGCGAGAAGCGCGTTGTTGAAAAAATCCTGGTTGCCGATTCTACTCGCATTCGTTCTACCCGTGATTCTGGTATACGCATGGTGGGGCGGATTTAATTCGGTGCGTATCGAGCAAGGCGAGCGCGGGCCTTATACCTATGCCTACCTGGCGCACACCGGCAGCTATGCCACGCTGCCCGATACCCAGTACCAGGTATTGCAAGCGCTGCGTGCGCAGGGTATCACGCCCGGAGAGTCCATCAATGTGCTGTTCGACGATCCGCGTCATGTGCCGCCCAAGCAGCTTCGCGCCAATACCGGTTATACGGTGCAGAGTGGCGATACCATTCGCGCACCACTGCAGCGCGGCGAGATTCCTCGGCGGGCGGTGCTGCTCGCACGCGTTAAGGCCGCCGAACGCTTCGCGCCGAGCAAGACCTATCAAGCGCTCTATGATTATCTCAAAGCGCAGCATCGCGACATCACCATGCCGACGGTAGAGTTGTACGCTACGCCGACGGAAATTTATCGTGTCGGCGAATTCACGGTAGAGATGCAGCAATGAGCTTCTTGTCGCTGGTCGCGGTGATGCTGCTCGAGTATTTCCGCCCGCTCGACCAGCGCATTCAGCTCTATGTGTATTTTGCGCGCTATGGCAATTTCCTGGAACGGCATTTTAATGCCGGGCGCTACCGCTACGGTCTGCTTGCTTGGAGCTTGGGCATTCTGCCGCCGGTGCTGGCGCTGGCCATTGTCTATTACCTGCTAGATCGTGCAAGCCCGCTGTTGGCGCTGCTGTTCAACGTGGGCGTGCTGTATCTCACTTTGGGATGCAGTCAATTCACTCAATCCGCCGGGAAAGTCGCCAAGGCGCTACGCGAAAATGATCTGGACGCGGCGCGCGCCCTCGTCGCGGAGTGGGAGGGGCACTCGGTGGCCGATTTCAAAGCCAATGCCCTCACGCGCGTGGCGATGGAAAAACTCTTGCTGTGCGCGCATCGCCAATTCTTCGGTGTGTTTTTCTGGTTCGCGCTGCTCGGCCCGGCGGGCGCGTTGCTGTATCGCTTGGCGCAAATCCTGAGTCAAAAATGGGGCGCGCTCGACCATCATGAATACGGCCGTTTTGGCATGTTTCCCGATGCAGTATTCCATGTTATGGACTGGGCGCCGCTGCGCTTAACCGCGGTGAGCTTCGCCGTGGTCGGCAATTTCGAGGATGCCATCCGCTGCTGGCAAGAACAAGCGGCGCATTGGACGAACAAAGCGCACGGTATCATTCTCGCCAGCGGCGCGGGTGCGCTTGGGGTGCGTCTGGGCCAACCGCTGGAGTTCGACGGCCAGTTCAAATACCGTCCCGACCTGGGCTTGGGCGAGGAAGCCGACGCCGACTATCTGGACAGCGCGGTAAGCCTGATCTGGCGCGCCATCGCGCTGTGGCTGGGCTTGCTGCTGTTGCTCACCATCGCTAAATGGGCGGGCGGGTAAATATTTAAAGTGATGTGCCACGGAGTACGCAGAGGACACGGAGTAAATTCTGGTTTTCCTTCGTGTCCTCTGCGTACTCCACGGTAAATGAATTTTTTATGCCAGAATTTATTACCACGATTGACCTCCTGCGCCACGGCGAGCCGGTGGGCGGGCGCAAATATCGCGGTCAGACCGATGATCCGTTGAGCGAAAAAGGCAGGCAGCAGATGTGGGATGCCGTTGGCGAGCATCGCCCGTGGCAACACATCGTGAGCTCTCCGCTGGTGCGTTGCCAAGCCTTTGCGCTCGAATTGGCGCGCAAGCAAGGCCTCCCCCTGAGTTTGGACGCACGCTTCATGGAGGTACGCTTCGGTGCCTGGGAAGGCAAAACCGCGGCGCAATTGCGCGCCGACGATCCGCACGCGATCGAGCGCTTCAAGCGCGATCCGCTCAAGCAGCGCCCGGCGGACGCGGAACCGCTGGAAGATTTTTTCGCGCGGGTGCGCGCAGCCTGGTGCGACATGCTCGAAGCCCACACCGGCAAGCGGGTGCTGCTGGTGTGTCATGCCGGCGTGATCCGTATGGCGCTTGCCAACGCGCTGAATCTACCGTTGGCGAGCACCTATCGAATCGATGTGCCCAGCGCCGGACTCACACGCATCGAAGTGCAAGGGGTGGGCAGCGCGGCGCATCACCAATTGCTGTTTCATCACGGCAGGCTTTGAGTTATGCGCGCTGTGTCGCGCCGCGTTATTTTCGCAGTAATTTATAGTAATTGATCAGCCCATTGGTCGAGCTGTCCTGGTGGGTGACGCATGCCTCGCCTTCTAATTCCGGCTGGATTTTTTGCGCCAGTTGCTTACCCAATTCCACGCCCCACTGATCGAAAGAGTCGATATTCCAGATCACGCCTTGCACGAAGACTTTGTGTTCATAGAGCGCGATCAGCATGCCGAGGGTGGCGGGGTCGAGCTGCTTGAAGAGGATCGAATTGGTGGGCCGATTGCCGGGGAAAGTTTTATGCGGCACCAGCTGTTCTAATTTGCGCCCGGCGATACCCGCCGCTTCCAGCTCCGCGCGCGCCTCGGCTGCGGTCTTGCCCTGCATCAGTGCCTCGGTCTGGGCAAAGAAGTTGGAAAGCAAAATCGCGTGATGCCCGCCCAGCGGATTCTGGCTGCGCGCCGGCGCCAGGAAGTCCGCCGGGATGAGTTGGGTGCCGTGGTGCAGCAATTGATAAAACGAGTGTTGGCCGTTGGTGCCGGGCTCGCCCCACAGTACCGGCCCGGTGGCATAGTCAACCGGCTTCTTATCGCGGCGCACGCGCTTGCCGTTGCTTTCCATATCGAGCTGTTGCAAATAGGCCGGCAAGCGGTGCAGGTATTGATCGTAAGGCAATATCGCGTGCGATCGCGCATCGAAAAAATCGCCGTACCACACGCCGAGCAAGCCCATCACTACAGGCAGGTTCTGTTCCAGCGGCGCGGTGCGAAAATGATCGTCCATGGCATGCGCTCCGGCCAGCAGCGCTTCGAATTGATCCATGCCGATCGTGAGCGCAATCGGTAGGCCGATCGCCGACCACAGCGAATAACGGCCGCCGACCCAATCCCAAAATTCGAACATGTTGACGGGGTCGATGCCGAAGGCTTTGACTTCTTGGGTGTGGGTGGAGACGGCGACAAAATGCTTGGCGATAGCGGTTTCCGTTTTTGCCGCGCACAGCAGCCATTCGCGCGCGGAGCGCGCATTGGTAAGCGTTTCCTGCGTGGTGAAGGTTTTCGAGGCGACGATGAATAGGGTGGTTTCCGGATGGAGATGCTTCAGGGTTTCCACGAGCTGCGTGCCGTCGACGTTGGAAACGAAGTGTGGCTTGAGATGGGGCGCGGCATAAGGCTTCAAGGCCTCGGTCGCCATCACCGGACCTAAATCGGAGCCCCCGATGCCGATGTTGACGATATCGGTAATGGCTTTGCCGGTATAACCGCGCCAAGCGCCGCCGCGCACTTTGTCGCTGAAGGCGCGCATGTGCGCCAATACTTTATTGACCGCGGGCATCACATCCTTGCCATCGACCTTAATGGGTAGATTGGCGCGATTGCGCAGCGCGGTATGCAGCACGGCACGATTTTCGGTGAAGTTAATTTTCTCGCCCGCGAACATGCGCTCGGTCCATAGCGGCAATTCCGCTTGGCGCGCCAAGTCGAACAGCAAGCGCAGCGTCGTGTCGGTGATGATGTTCTTGGAATAATCGAGCAGCAGATCGTTGAGGCGCAAGGTGAATTTATCGAAGCGCCGCGCATCTTGCGCAAACAAGTCGCGCATGTGCACGCTCGCCATCTGTTTGCGATGGAGCTTAAGCGCTTTCCAGGCGGGAGATCGGGTGAGTGAAGTCATGGGCCGCGCGATTTTCTTAGGATAAAATCAAGATTATCCCCGCCAAGGGAGGGAGCGTCAGGCTGATCGACGCCGGGTAGCCCATCCAGTCTCCGACCTCGGCCACGATGCCCGAGCCATTGCCGAGGTTACCGCCGCCATAGTAGCCGGAGTCGCTGTTGAAAATTTCACGATACATGCCGACGCGCGGCACGCCCAGCCGGTAATTTTTGCGCGGCACGGGCGTGTAGTTCAGCGCTACCACCACGAATGCGCCGTCGCGCGCTTGGCGCACGAAGCTCAGCGTGGATTGGTCGGCGTCGTGGCAATCGATCCAGCGAAAGCCCTCCGGCGTGAAATCCAATTCGTGCAATGCCGGCGTGGTGCGATACAGGTGATTCAAGTCGCGCGCGCAGGTTTGCACGCCGCGGTGGAAATCGCGTTCCAGCAGCCACCAATCCAGCTCGCGGCCCACCCCCCACTCTTGGCCCTGCGCGATTTCATTACCCATGAAATTGAGTTTTTTGCCGGGGGATACGATCTGGTAGGTGAGCAGCAGGCGTAGGTTGGCGAATTTTTGCCAAGCATCGCCCGGCATTTTATCCAGCAGTGAGCGTTTACCGTGCACTACTTCGTCGTGCGATAAAGGCAGTACGAAATTTTCCGTGTAAGCGTAAAGCTGGCCGAAGGTAAGCTGCTGGTGGTGATAGCGCCGGTGCACCGGGTCATGCGCGAAGTAACTCAAGGTATCGCTCATCCATCCCATATTCCATTTCATGGAGAAGCCCAGGCCGCCGAGATAGGTCGGGCGCGACACCATGGGCCAGGCGGTGGATTCTTCGGCAAGGGTGAGCGCGCCGGGGAATTGCTCATGCACCATCACATTTAGATCGCGCAGGAATTCCACCGCTTCCAGATTTTCGCGTCCGCCGTAGCGGTTCGGCAGCCACTCGCCCGGCTGGCGCGAATAATCGAGATAGAGCATGGAGGCGACCGCATCGACGCGGATGCCGTCGATGTGGAATTCCTCGAACCAGCAATGCGCCGAGGCGAGCAAAAAGCTTTTCACTTCGCGCCGCCCGTAGTTGAAGATCAAAGTGCCCCATTCTTGATGCGTGCCGAGGCGCGGGTCTTCATGCTCGTACAAGGCGGTGCCGTCGAACCGCGCCAGCGCCCAATCGTCTTTGGGGAAATGCGCCGGCACCCAATCCAAAAACACGCCGATGTCCGCTTGATGGCAGGCATCGATGAAGGCGCGCAATTCGTCGGGCGTGCCGAAGCGGCTGGTCGGCGCGAAATATCCCGTGGCCTGATAGCCCCACGATTCATCCAAAGGATGCTCCGACAGCGGCAACAACTCGATGTGGGTATACCCCATTTCTTTCACATAGGGCACGAGATGTTCGGCCAGCTCGCGGTAGGTATAAAAGCGGCCATCGGGATGGCGCCGCCAGGAGCCGACATGCACCTCATAAATATTGCATGGCGCGTGCAGCCAATCCGCCTGTTTGCGTTGTTCCAGCCAGGCGCTATCGCGCCATGCGTAGCGTTGCGCGGCAGCCACGCGCGCCGCAGTGCTGGGGCGCAGTTCATAGGCTTGCGCATAGGGGTCGGTTTTGACGAACACATTGCCGGTATGGCGATTGCGGATTTCGAATTTGTATAAGCAGCCCGGCGCGAGATCGGGAATAAACAACTGCCATACGCCGCTGGCGCCAAGCGTGCGCATGGGGTGGGCGCGCCCATCCCAGCGATTGAAATCGCCGACCACGCTCACACGCTCCGCATTCGGCGCCCACACGGCGAAGCTCACGCCTTGCACCCCCAGCAGTTGCATCGGCTGCGCGCCAAGCATGCGGTAGCCCTGATACAAGCGCCCTTCGCCGAAGAGATAGAGATCGTGTTCGCTGATGGGATTGGGGAAGCAGTAGGGATCGAAAGTTTCGCGCGCGAAGTGCGCGTCTTCTAGTTTCAAGCGATAAGGGAGTGCTGGCTGTTGCGTGCCGCGCCATTCGAATAGGCCTTCCGGCAGCACGCGCTGTAGCGGCTGCCATTGTTCCCCGATCTGCACTGCGACCCGTGTTTGATGCGGCGCGAATACCCGGATTGCCCATCCCGCCTCATCTTGGTGCAGACCAAGATAGGCAAAGGGATCATGCGAGCGCGCATCGAGAATGGCTTGCGCCGCGTGATTGACTTTGCCGGGGATGTCGTGTTTCATGAGGCCTTGTCTTTGAATTATGGCGCGATGCCGGATCGCGCACATCGGCGCGCAAGGAAATTATAGACATAATACCCATTCTGGGCGCGCCGTGCCTTGTGCCGATCGCTTTAAGCGGAAATTTTAACTTAGCTATTCCTTTGGAATAAACGGCACGATCGGCTAAAATTCGCCCATGGACTCCGAAGAAGAGCTGCGCAAGCAGAAAGAGTATCCGCGTTTCGTTAGCTTACTGACGAAGAATACGGTCGCGCTCATCCTGGCCGGCGGCCGCGGCAGCCGGCTCAGACATCTGACCGATTGGCGGGCGAAACCGGCGGTGCCGTTCGGAGGTAAGTTCCGCATCATCGATTTCCCGCTGTCCAATTGTCTGAACTCGGGCATACGCCGCATCGGTGTCGTCACCCAATACAAAGCGCATAGCCTGATCCAGCACTTGCAGCGCGGTTGGGGATTTCTGCGCGGCGAATTCAACGAGTTCATCGATCTGATGCCGGCGCAGCAGCGCATCGAGGCCGAGTGGTACAAAGGCACGGCCGACGCGGTATTTCAGAATATGGATATTCTGCGGCATTACGCGCCGGAATTCGTGCTGATCCTCGCCGGCGACCATATCTATAAAATGGACTATGGCGAGATGCTCGCGGCGCATGCGGCGTCCGCCGCCGATCTGACGATTGCCTGCATCGAGGTGCCGATCGAAGATGCCAAATCGTTCGGCGTGATGAGCGTGGATCAATACCAGCGCATCGTCGCGTTTAACGAAAAACCCGAACATCCGATGCCGATACCGGACGACTCCGGCCGCGCCTTGGCCAGCATGGGCATTTACATTTTCAACGCCAAGTTTTTGTATGAGCAATTGATACGCGATGCGGACAATCCGCATTCCACGCACGATTTTGGCCATGACATCATCCCGTATTTAGTTCCGCGCTATCGCGTGTTCTCGCATCGTTTTTCCGAGAGCTGCGTTGGCGTGCAGAATAGCGCGCCGTATTGGCGCGACGTGGGCACCGTGGAGGCCTACTGGGAAGCCAATATGGAGTTGGCGAAAATCACGCCCGACCTCAATTTGTACGACGAAAAATGGCCGATCTGGACTTACCAAGAGCAATTGCCGCCCGCCAAATTCGTGTTCGACGACGACGACCGGCGCGGCATGGCGGTCGATACCATGGTTTCCGGCGGCTGCATTATCAGCGGTGCGCTAGTGAAGCGTTCGGTGCTGTTCTCCGATGTGCGGGTCAACGCCTACAGCGAGGTGACCGATTCGGTGATTTTGCCCAAGGTGGATATCGGGCGCTATGTAAAACTCCATCGGGTAGTGGTGGATAAGGGTTGCCGTATTCCGGATGGCATGGAAGTCGGCTTCGACCGGCAAAAAGACGCGGAGCGCTTCTATGTCACGGAACGCGGCGTGACCCTGATTACGCCCGAGATGCTCGGGCAATATATTCACCACGTAAGATAATCACTCGCGCAGCGAGTCACCGTCCCTCTCTCCCGCGTGCGGGAGAGAGCCAGGAGAGAGGGCAATATAAAACGCACAGCGAGCCTCAATCCTTTAACGATTCGTGCCGTTATTCATAGCCTAAGTAATACGATAGCGATGTCCGAACCATGAGCGATACTCAGCGTCAATTGAATCTGATTCTGTGCTGGCATATGCACCAGCCGGATTACCGCGACTATGCCAGCGGCGAATTTGTTTTGCCCTGGACCTATCTGCACGCTGCCAAAGACTACACTGATATGGTGTATCACCTGGAGCAAACGCCGCAAGCGCGAGCGGTAATGAATTTCGTGCCGGTGCTGCTCGATCAACTCGAAGACTATGCGCGCCAATTCAAAACCGGCGAAATGCGCGACCCCTTGCTGCGGCTGCTGGTGCGCGAAGACTTGAACGGCCTCGCGCCGGACGAGCGCGACCTGCTGCTCGATCGTTGTTTCCGCTGCAACCACGCGACCATGATCGAACCGTATCCGGCGTACCAGCGCTTGTTCAAGATGTTTCGCGAAATCGACGAGCACGAGGACCGGCATTTTGAGTATTTGTCGGGCCAGTACTTGGCCGATCTGGTGACTTGGTATCACTTGATCTGGACCGGGGAGTCGGTGCGGCGCAATACCGAGCTCGTGCCGCGCCTGATGAGCCAAGGCTCCTTGTTCGGCTACACCGACCGGCGCTTGCTGTTCGAATTGTATGGCGAGTTGATCGCGGGCTTGATTCCGCGCTATCGCGCATTGCTGGAAGCAGGCCGTATCGAGATTTCCGCCACGCCGCACTATCATCCCATCGCGCCGCTCCTCATCGATCTGAAAAGCGCGCGCGAAGCCCTGCCGGATGCCGCGCTGCCGGAAGCGCCCAGCTATCCCGGCGGAGTGGATCGCATGGCATTCCACATCGATTCCGCGCTGGCGTCGCATGCACAGCGCTTTGGCCAGCGCCCCACCGGCATGTGGCCGGCGGAGGGCGGCGTATCGCAATCCTCCCTCGTGCTGCTGGCCAAGCACGGCGTGCAATGGGCGGCCAGCGGCGAAGGCGTGCTGGTGAATAGCTTGCGGCACACTTCCGGGCAAGTGCCGGATAAATTTCAATACCTGTATCGTCCCTATCGCGTGCAAGAGGGCGAGAACCAAATCCATTGCTTTTTCCGCGATGACCATCTCTCGGATTTGGTCGGTTTCGAATATGCCAAGTGGTACGGACGGGATGCGGTGGCGAATTTCGTGCATGAACTGGAGGCGATCTATCAGCATACGCCGCAGCATGAAAATCCGGTGGTATCGGTGATACTCGATGGCGAAAACGCCTGGGAATACTATCACTACAACGGGTATTATTTTCTTTCGGAATTGTACGAGGCATTGGCCAAGCATCCCACTATCCGCATGACCACGTTCGCGGATTATTTGCAGCGGTGCGCGGCGGGCGCCGATACCTGTGCCGCAACTGGCGAGTTGTCGCATGTGGTGGCGGGAAGCTGGGTGTATGGCAATCTCGCCACGTGGATCGGCGATCGCGACAAAAATCGCGCCTGGGATTTGCTCTGCGCCGCCAAACGGAGTTATGATCTCGTCATGGCAAGTGACCGGCTCGGCGAACAGGATAGGCGTGCTGCCTCGAAGCAATTGGCCGACTGCGAAAGCTCGGATTGGTTCTGGTGGTTCGGCGATTACAATCCTGCGCATAGCGTGGCTACTTTCGATGCGCTGTTCCGCTCCAATCTCATGAATTTATATCGGCACTTGCAACTACCGGTACCGCCTATTTTGGAGCACCCCATCAGTCACGGCGGCGCTCATGGCGTCGAAACCGGCGGCACCATGCGCCGGGGCAGCTAATGAAATGCAGTAAATGACGACCATCGCCCTTCTCTTAGGCGTGCATGCCCACCAGCCGGTGGGCAATTTCGATGAAGTGGTGGCGGACGCACACCGCCGCTGCTACCGCCCGTTCATCGAAACCCTGCATCGTTATCCCGATTTCAAATTCACGATACATTTTTCCGGCTGGCTGCTCGATTATCTGTTCGCGCATTTCCCGCAAGATATGCAATTGCTGCAAGCCATGGTGGCGCGCGGCCAGGTGGAACTATTCGGCGCCGGCGATACCGAGCCGGTGCTGGCAGTGATTCCGAATCGCGACCGCATCGGCCAAATCAACGCACTGTCCGATAAGCTGGAGAAAAAATTGGGCGCGCGCCCCCAGGGAGCATGGCTCACCGAGCGCGTATGGGAAGCAACCGTGGTGCCGGCCTTGGCCGATGCCGGCATCGGCTATGTGACGGTGGACGACTACCACTTCCTCTGCACCGGCAAGCGTATCGAGGAATTGAACGGCTTTTACACCACCGAAGAAGATGGCCGCCGGCTCGATTTGTTTCCCATCGCCGAGGCGCTGCGTTACCGCTTGCCGTTTTCGCCCGCGGACGAAGCGGTGCGCTATATCGAGAGCCAGGCGCAAGCGGGTAACCAGGCGGCGGCGGTGTATTTCGACGACATCGAGAAATTCGGCATCTGGCCCGAAACCTACGAGTGGGTATATGAGAAAGGTTGGCTCACGCAATTCATCGAGGGCGTGCTGGCTTCACCCATCATCCGCACCCGGCGCTACGATGAATACCATGCTCAGGCCAAGACGCGCGGCGTAGTGTATTT
>DAIAMA010000199.1 GCA_027438535.1 bacterium | reverse complement strand
GCCGGACGCCGCTCCCCTGTGGCAGCACTTCGAACAGATCGCGCGCGACTGGCTGCATGCCTACGGTTATCGCGAAATCCGCATGCCGATCGTGGAGCAGACCGGGCTATTCAAGCGCGCTATCGGCGAAGTGACGGACATCGTCGAGAAGGAAATGTACACCTGGAGCGATGCGCTGAATAACGAAAGCCTCACGCTGCGTCCGGAAGGCACCGCCTCCTGCGTGCGCGCGGTGCTGGAGCATAATTTATTGTTCGGCAGTCCGCAGCGTTTGTTTTATACCGGCCCGATGTTCCGCCACGAGCGGCCGCAAAAGGGGCGCTATCGCCAGTTTCACCAAGTCGGCGTCGAATCCTTGGGCTATGCGGGGCCGGACATGGATGCCGAGCATATCCTGATGAGCGCGCGGCTGTGGAAGCAACTGGGACTTTCCGGCATCGCGTTGCAGATTAATACCCTTGGCACGGCACAAGACCGAGCGCGGCATCGTGCGCGTCTGATTCATTATTTGGAGCAGCGGCAAGATCAACTCGACGAAGAAGCCAAGCGCCGGCTGCATAGCAATCCGCTGCGCATTCTCGACAGCAAGAACCCCGCGCTGCAAGCCTTGATCGCGCAAGCCCCCAAGTTGCTCGACGATTTGGATGAGGTGTCGCTGAAGCATTTCGAGGAACTCCAAGCGCTACTGCGCGCGGCGGGGATTGCCTATAGTATCAACCCGCGCCTGGTGCGCGGGCTGGACTATTACAACTTCACCGTGTTCGAATGGGTGACCGATCGGCTTGGCAGCCAGGGGACGGTATGCGCCGGCGGGCGCTACGACGGACTTGTGGAACAATTGGGCGGCAAGCCCGCGCCGGCCTGCGGTTTCGCCATGGGGGTGGAGCGTCTGCTGGCGTTGATGGAAGCGCAGGGAAATGTCCCCGCGCCCGCCGTGCCCGATATTTATCTCGCCCACTTCGGCGCGCAGGCACAAACGTATGCACTCTCGGCCGCGGAGCAGTTGCGCGATGCCGGCTTGCGCGTGTTGTTGCATTGCGGCGGCGGTAACTTCAAGGCGCAAATGAAAAAAGCCGATGCGAGCGGTGCGCGTTTCGCGGTCATTATCGGTGACGATGAAGTCGGTGAGGGCAAGGTGAGTTTGAAATCGCTGCGTGCACAGGCTGAGCAAGTCATGGTGACGATCTCGGAAGCCGTGTCCTTGGCGCGTAATTAAGATACTGGAGAACGAAATGGCATTGGATCTGGAAGAACAGGAACAAATCGACGCGCTGAAGGCGTGGTGGAAAGAACACGGCAACAAAGTCATGATCGGGTTGACGGTATTCGTGCTGGCGATCGTCGGATTCCGTGTTTGGAGCGGGTATCAAGCGAAGCAGACGAGCGCGGCCGTGGTTTTGTTCGATGTGCTGCGCCAAGAGCTGGCGACCAATGACGTGAAGAAGATGCGCGATACGGGCGGACAGCTCATCGACAAGTATCCGCGCACGATTTACGCCACCGATGCCGCGATGATATTGGCGAAAGCGAATTTCGAATCGGGCGACGCCAAGAGCGCCAAAGCGCAGTATCAGTGGGTGATCGAGCATGCGAAACAAAGCCAATCCAAAGACCTGGCGCGATTAAGGCTCGCGGCGGTGCTGCTGGACGAGAAGAATTTCACGGCGGCGCGGCAGCAGTTGGATGGCGCGCACGATGCTGCTTTCGATCCGCTGTTCAACGATCTCAAGGGCGATATGTACTCGCAGCAAGGCCAAGCTCGGGAGGCGCGCGCGGCGTATCAAGCGGCGATCGACAAGCTGACGCAAGACAGTCCCTTTAAGCGTTTTGTCCAACTCAAGCTCGATGCCTTGGGAGAATTGGGGTGAGACGCGCGCTACTCGCACTGGTCTTGATCATGGGGCTCGCCGGCTGCCAAACCGTCGGCGGCTGGTGGGACGATTGGTTCGGCAGCAGTAACAAAACGCCGCCCGCGCCGCTGGTGACGTTCAAGCCCAGCCTCGAAGTGACGCTGCGCGCGCGCGCCGATATCGGCGGCGCGGGCGGCAGCGTGTTCACGCCCGCGCTTACCAAAGAGGGATTGTTTGCCGCCGGCTACGACGGCAAGATCGCGCGTTTCGATGCCGGCACGCTCAAGGAAATATGGCGCGTGAAGACGGACAAAAAACTCTCCGGCGGCGTTGGCGCCGGGGACGGTTTAGTGGTGGTCGGCACGCCCAAAGGCGAAGTGCTGGCGTACGACATGAACGGCAAAGCGCGCTGGCAAGCGCAAGTGACGAGCGAGGTGTTGAGCGCGCCACAGGTTGCGGACGATTTGGTACTGGTGCGCTCGGGAGACGGCCGTGTTTTCGCGCTCTCGGCCGCCGACGGTAAGCGCAAGTGGCTATATCAGCGCGCCGTGCCGTCCCTGACGGTGCGCAGCTTCGGCGGCGTGATGGTGGACCAGAACGCGGTATTCGCCGGCTTCGGCGGCGGCAAGCTGGTGGCATTGGCGTTGGAGGATGGCAACGTCGGCTGGGAAGCGCCGGTTGCGCAGCCGCACGGCGTTTCGGAGTTGGAGCGCATCGCCGATATCACCAGCAATCCGGTGACCGATGGGCGCGAAGTGTGCGCGGTGGCGTTCCAAGGCCGGGTCGCGTGCTTCGAGATGCGCACCGGCAATTTGATTTGGGCGCGCGATATGTCGAGTGTGGCGGGCATGGCGATAGATGCGCGCAATGTGTATGTGTCGGATGTGAACGGCACGGTGCATGCGCTGGATAAAACCACCGGCGGCTCTTTCTGGAAACAGGACAAGCTCGCGCATCGCCAGCTTTCCGCGCCGCTGGTTTACCGCGGCTATGTGGTGGTAGGCGATGTGCAGGGATATGTGCATTTCCTGTCGCGCGAAGATGGCGCGTTCGCCGCGCGTATCGCGACCGACGGCAGCCCGATTCGGGCGCGGCCCGTGGCATTGACCGACGGCGTACTGGTGCAAACCAAAAAGGGTGGATTATTCGTGTTGGGATTGCGTTAATCCCCATGAAACCCACCATCGTGATTGTCGGCCGGCCTAATGTCGGCAAATCCACGCTCTTCAATCGCCTCT
>DAIAMA010000198.1 GCA_027438535.1 bacterium | reverse complement strand
ATCAAGCCTTTATCGAACAAGCCGCCAATGGCCATCAACATCAGGCTCACCGTGCAGTTGCCGCCGACATACGTTTTCACACCGCTGGCGAGGCCATTCTGGATCACGTCCTTATTAACCGGATCGAGAATAATGATGGCTTCATCCCGCATACGCAGTGTGGAAGCGGCATCTATCCAATAACCTTTCCAGCCGGCGGCGCGCAATTGCGGATACACCTCGCCGGTGTAATCGCCGCCTTGACAGGAAATGATGACGTCCATCGATTTCAATTCGCCGATGTTTTTTGCATCTTTCAGCGGCGGCACGTCCTTGCCGATAGCCGGACCCTTGCCGCCCGCGTTCGAGGTGGTGAAAAACACCGGATCGATGACATCGAAATCGCGTTCTTCGCGCATGCGCTGCATGAGCACCGAGCCCACCATGCCGCGCCAACCGATCAAGCCTACCTTCAACATAACCGTATTCCCTAGAAAAAGCCTATTTCACAACGCAGCAACGACCGCACTGCCCATCTCGCTGCACGACACCTTCTGCGTGCCCTCGGTATAAATATCGCCGGTGCGATAGCCTTGCGCCAGCACGCGCTTCACCGCGCCTTCAACGCGCTGTGCCGGCGCTTCCAAGCCAAAGGTATAACGCAGCAGCATCGCCACCGACAGAATCGTCGCCAGCGGATTGGCGATATTCTTGCCCGCGATGTCCGGTGCGCTGCCGTGAATCGGCTCGTACAAGCCCTTGTTTTTTTCGTCCAGCGAGGCCGAGGGTAGCATGCCGATGGAACCGGTGAGCATCGAGGCTTCGTCCGACAAGATATCGCCGAAAATATTGCCGGTGAGCATCACATCGAATTGCTTGGGGTTGCGCACCAATTGCATCGCGGCATTGTCCACATACATGTGCGACAGCGCCACATCGGGATATTCCTTGCCGACCTCGGTCACCACTTGGCGCCAGAGCTCGGTCGTTTCCAGCACGTTCGCCTTATCCACCGAGCACAATTTCTTGTTACGCTTGCGCGCGATGCCGAAGCCGACATGCGCGATACGCCGAATTTCCGATTCGCTATAGATCATCGTGTTCACGCCGACACGCTCGCCATTGCGCGTTTCGATGCCGCGCGGCTGGCCGAAATAAATGTCGCCGGTAAGCTCGCGAATAATCATGATATCCAGCCCCGCCACCACTTCCGGCTTCAAGCTCGATGCCGAGGCAAGCTCCGGATATAACAGCGCCGGACGCAGATTGGCGAACAAGCCCAGGCCCTTGCGTATGCGCAATAAGCCCTGCTCCGGCCGCTGCGGGCGCGGCAAAGTATCGTATTGATATCCGCCCACGGCACCGAGCAACACGGCATCCGCCGCTTGCGCCAGCTTCAAGGTTGCATCGGGCAAGGGATCGCCCGCCGCGTCATAACCCGCGCCACCGATGGGCGCGTATTCCATTTCCACCTTCAACCCGTCTTGGCCCAGACGCTCCAATACCTTGACGGCTTGCGCCACGATCTCCGGGCCGATGCCATCGCCCGGCAGTACTGCGATTTTCATTTGATTAAATCCACTTAAACTAAACCACGGGGATCACGGGGGCATGGGGATAACAAAATCAGCATTCCCCGTGATCCCCATGTGCCCCGTGGTTAATCAACTAAACAGCCACGGCGCTTCTACCTTGCGCCGGGCTTCGTATGCCTTAATCTTGTCCACGTTTTGCAGCGTCAGTACAATGTCGTCCAGGCCATTCAGCAAGCAGTATTTGCGAAACGCATCGACCTTGAAGCTAAACGTTTGGCCACCAGGTGTCGTCACGGTTTGCGCGGGCAAATCGATAGCGAGCTTATAGCCCGTATTCTCCTCGGTTTCGCGAAACATCCGATCGACACTCTCGGCGTCCAACACAATGGGCAACAAACCGTTCTTGAAGCAATTGTTGTAAAAAATATCCGCATAACTCGGCGCGATGATGGCGCGAAAGCCGTAATCTTCCAGTGCCCAGGGCGCATGCTCGCGGCTCGAACCGCAGCCGAAATTTTCGCGCGCCAAGAGCACCTGCGCGCCGCGATAGCGCGGCTGATTCAGCACGAAGTCGGGGTTGACCGGCCGCCGGCTGTTGTCCATCCCCGGCTCGCCGTGGTCGAGATAGCGCCACTCGTCGAACAAGTTGGGGCCGAAACCGGTGCGCTTAATCGACTTCAAAAACTGCTTGGGAATGATCGCATCGGTATCGACGTTGGCGCGATCCAGCGGCACGGCGAGTCCGGTAAGCGTGATAAATTTTTCCATCGGCTATTTGTGCTGATCGGCTTTCTGCTCGATCTTATCGCCCACTTTGGAAACATCCTTACCAAAGCCTGCCATCGTATTGCAGCCCGCCAATATCACCAAGGATAAAGTCAGCACGAATGCAGCGGTTTTTTGCAACATCTTCATATCCTCCTAATCAACGTTAAACCAACGATTTTCCTACATCGACAAAATGCCCGGCGATCGCCGCTGCCGCGGCCATCGCCGGACTCACTAAGTGCGTGCGCCCGCCTGGACCTTGGCGGCCCTCGAAATTACGATTGGAAGTCGATGCGCAACGCTCCTGCGGTTCCAAGCGGTCGGCATTCATGGCCAGGCACATGGAACAACCCGGTTCGCGCCATTCGAATCCCGCCGCGACGAAAATCTTATCCAGCCCCTCTTGTTCCGCCTGCCGCTTGACCAGACCGGAACCCGGCACCACCATGGCCAGCTTGATATTGGCCGCCACGCGTTTGCCCTGCACCACTTGCGCCGCCGCGCGCAAATCTTCGATGCGCGAATTGGTGCAGGAACCGATAAATACTTTATCCAGCGCAATCTGATCGATCGGCGTATTGGCTTGCAAACCCATATAGGCCAAGGCACGCTCCATGCCGGAACGCTTTACCGGATCCGGCTCTTGCGCCGGATCGGGCACGTGGCCGTCGACTGTCGTCACCATTTCGGGCGAGGTGCCCCACGTGACCTGCGGCTTGAGCGCCGACGCATCCAATGCCACCACGCGATCAAATTGGGCATCTGCATCGCTCGTCAACGTCTTCCAATGCGCCACCGCCTGATCCCACGA
>DAIAMA010000197.1 GCA_027438535.1 bacterium | reverse complement strand
CCCAATGCCTTTGTCCGCATCGGCGAGGACAATATCGTGACCGTGATCGTCAAGCATCTGGAAATGGGACAAGGCACCTACACCGGCTTACCCACTTTAGTCGCGGAAGAACTCGATGCCGATTGGTCGCAGATACGCGCGGAAGGCGCGCCGGCCGATGCCAAGCGCTATAACAATTTATTCTGGGGCCCCACGCAAGGCACGGGCGGCAGCACCGCGATGGCGAATTCCTATGAGCAGATGCGCAAAGCCGGCGCCGCCGCGCGTGCCATGCTGATCGCCGCCGCCGCTAGCGACTGGAACGTCGCGGCGGGAGAGATTACCGTCAAGCAAGGCGTGCTGACGCACGCCGCATCGAATCGCCACGCCCGCTTTGGCGAATTCGCCGCCAAAGCGGCCGCGTTACCGGTGCCGGATAACATTACCCTGAAAGACCCGAAAGACTTCATCTACATCGGAAAAAGCGTGACGCGCACCGATAATCGTGCCAAAACGAACGGCAGCGCGATCTATACCCAGGACATCCGCTTGCCGGGAATGCTTACCGCGCTGGTGGCGCATCCGCCGCGCTTCGGCGCCACGCTCAAATCATTTGACGCTACCCGCGCGAAAGCCATCCCCGGCGTCGTGGACGTGGTACAAATCCCCAGCGGCGTCGCGGTGCTGGCCAAAGATTTTTGGGCGGCGAAAAAAGGCCGCGATGCCTTAACGCTCGCGTGGGATGAAAGCCGCGCCTTCAAATCCGGAAGCGCGGAAATTCTGGCGCGCTATCGCCTACTGGCGCGCGCGCCGGGCATGGTCGCCAAACGCACGGGCGATGCCGAGCGGCAAATGGGTCGCGCGAGCAAACGCCTGGAAGCCAGCTTCAGTTTTCCGTTTCTCGCGCACGCCGCCATGGAGCCCATGAATTGCGTGGTGCGCCTGGAGCGCGACGAATGTCAGGTGTGGAACGGCGAACAATTTCAGACCATCGACCAAATGACCTTGGCCAAAATGCTGGGGATCGCGCCCGAACAAGTCACACTTAATATGCTCTATGCCGGCGGCAGCTTTGGCCGGCGCGCCAATCCCGCCTCGGATTATCTTTTAGAAGCCGCCCATATCGCCCGCGCGATCGAAGGCAAGGCACCCGTAAAACTGGTCTGGGCACGTGAAGACGATATGCGCGCCGGCTGGTATCGGCCGATGTTTTATCACACCTTGCGCGCGGGCTTGGATCAAGACGGCAATCTCATCGCCTGGCAGCATCGCCTGGTGGGGCAATCGATCATCGCGGGCACGGCCTTCGAAAGCGGCCTGGTTAAAAACGGCATCGACGCTACTTCGGTGGAAGGCGCGGCCAACCTCCCCTATGCGGTGCCGAACATGCTGGTGGATTTGCACACCACCAAACTCCCGGTACCGGTGCAATGGTTTCGCTCGGTCGGCTCAACCCACACCGCGTTTTCGACAGAGGTCTTTTTCGATGAAGTCGCCCATGCCAGCGGCAAGGATCCGGTACAGCTACGCCGCGCCTTGCTGCAAGCCCATCCCCGCCATTTGGCAACCTTGGAACTCGTGGCGCAAAAATCCGGCTGGGATAAGCCGCTGCCGGCAAAAGCCGGCACGCGTCGCGGGCGCGGCATTGCGCTGCATGAATCTTTTGGCACCGTGGTCGCGCAAGTAGCGGAAGTATCCGTGCAACCGGACGGCGGCTTTCACGTAGACCGCGTGGTGTGCGCCGTGGATTGCGGCGTCGCCGTCAACCCCAGCATCGTGCGCGCGCAAATGGAAGGCGGTATCGGCTTCGGCTTGAGTGCCGCCTTGCACGGCGCGATTACGCTCAAAGACGGCGTGGTGGAGCAATCCAATTTTCATGACTACCCAGTCTTGCGCATCAACGAAATGCCCGAGGTCGAAGTGCATATCGTGCCATCCAGTGCGAAGCCATCGGGCGTCGGCGAGCCCGGCGTGCCGCCGATCGCGCCGGCCGTGGCGAACGCCTTATTCGCCGCGACCGGAAAACGCCTGCGCGATTTGCCCTTGCGCACCCAAGAATTGGTTTAAGCATGCACGGAACCGACGAAGAAGTGCTGAGCGGACTGCGCGCCTGGCAGAAGCAAGCACAGCATGCCGCGCTCGCAACCGTGGTACGCACTTACGGTTCCAGCCCGCGCCCGGTTGGATCGCTGCTCGCGATACGCGCGGATGGCGCGGTGCTGGGCTCCGTTTCGGGCGGTTGCATAGAAGCCGATTTAATCGCGCGCGTACAGGCCGCCATGCCTACCCTGCCGTGCCATTTGGACTACGGCGGCACAGCGCAAGAGAGCCGGCGCTGGCGCTTGCCCTGTGGCGGTCAAGTTTCCGTCGTCTTGGAGCCGGCACCCCCCGCCGCCATACTCGATCAATTGCTGAGCGCCTTGCGCGCACGCAAACCCGTTGCCCGCCGCCTCGATCTGGCAACAGGCGCGTCCAGCATACTTTTCCCGCCCGCCGATACGCGCCTAAGTTGCGACGCGCGGCAATGCATTATTCCCCACGGCGCGCAACTGCGCTTGCTCATCATCGGCGCGGTGCAAACCACGCACTATCTCGCAGAAATGGCGCTGGCTTTGAATTACGCTGTGTCCGTCTGCGATCCGCGCAGCGAATACCGCGCGACCTGGACGCTTGCCGGCGTCGACCTGCTCGAAGGCATGCCAGATGATGCGGTGCTCGCGCTCGCGCCCGATGCCTCGACGGCGATCGTCGCCTTGACCCATGATTTAAAACTGGACGATATGGCCTTGATGGAAGCTTTGCGCACGCCGGCATTTTATGTGGGCGCGCTAGGCTCGCGCGGCAACAACGCAAAACGCCGCGAGCGTCTCGCCCTGCTCGATCTCGATCCGGCCGCGATCAAGCGCTTGCGCGGCCCGGTGGGCCTGCCCATCGGCTCGCGCACGCCGCCGGAAATCGCAGTGTCTTGAGCCGATGCGGCGCACGCAAGGCGTGGGGAGCGGCTTGCCGTGCCGGTCACTGACGGCATACACCGTGCGCGGGCTTAGCGTTTGATCCGGCATGCGGCGCGTGACTACGGCCAGCTCATTATTACCCAGCCGCACCAGGCTGCCGGGTGGAAAGCGGCTGAG
>DAIAMA010000196.1 GCA_027438535.1 bacterium | reverse complement strand
GGAGGTGTGCGGAAAGCTATTATCGGATTTTTTTGCCGAGCGGCGGCGTGCGCGAGAGGAGACTTAAATCACGCATTCGGTATCAATAAGCTCCGGCCGATGAATGCCATAGCCCTGGGCATAATCGACGCCGATCTCGGTGAGCCGGGCTTGAATGGCCGCGTTCTCGACGAATTCGGCGATCGTTTTCAACCCCGCCACGTGGCCGATGTTGTTGATGGCTTCCACGATGGCGGCGTCCATCGGGTCGTGCAGCATATCGCGCACGAAGCCGCCGTCTATCTTGATGTAATCCGCGGCCAAGGTTTTGAGATAGGAGAATGAACTCAAACCGGTGCCGAAATCATCCAGCGCGACCTTACAGCCCAGGGATTTGACGTTCCGGATAAAGGACAAGGCATTGCTCAAATTGGCGATGGCAGCGGTTTCGGTGACTTCAAAGCAGATCGCTTGCGGCGGAATGTCAGTGCGGGACAAGGCGTCGCGAACGAATTGCAGATAGGTTTCATCGCCCAGGGTCGCACCGGAGAGATTGATGAAGTAAATGCTGTCGGCCTTGGCCCGGTGCGCGGCGAATTGTTGGGCGAGATGGGCGAAAACCTGTGTTAACACCCAGCGGTCCAGCTTGGGCATGAGATTGTAGCGTTCGGCGGCGGGGATGAAGGCGCCGGGGAGAATCAGCTTGCCATTGCGTTCTTTAAGCCGCACCAGGAATTCACAGGAAGGTCCGCTGGCGGCGCCATTCAGCGCAATAATGCACTGCTTGTGCAGAACAAACAGATTATCTTGCAAGGCGCGGGTAAGCTGCGACACCCATTCCATTTCGCCGCGGCGCTGTACCAGCTCCGCATCGTCCGGGCTGGTAGACGTGAATCCGGCCACGGCCTTTATCCTTGGCGGCATAGCAGGCCATGTCGGCGGCACGCAGTAACTCGGTATGCGTTTGGTCGGGGCTGTCCAGCATGACCAGGCCGATGCTGATGCCGATGGTGAAGGTTTTATCCTGCCAGGCGAAGCGGAATTCCTTGACCAGTTGCAGCATGCGCTCGGCCACTTCCTGGGCATGGGCGAGAGAGCAATGCTCCAGCAACACGCCGAATTCGTCGCCGCCGAGCCGGGCCAGCGTGTCGCTGTCGCGCACCGGACCTTTCAATAGGATCGCGATCTGTTTGAGCAATTCGTCGCCGGCGACATGGCCGCAGGTATCGTTGACGATCTTGAATTGATCCATATCCAGGTAAAACAAGGCATGCGGACTGTCTGTGCCGGCGCTTTTCAAGGCGCGCGCCAGCCGTTGCTCGAACTCGACGCGGTTACACAGGCCGGTCAAGGCATCGTGATAGGCAAGATGTTGTATCGTCTCCTGGGCCTCGCGGTGCTCGTGCCGGTTTTGCGCCTCGCGCAGCTCGCGTTCGACGGCGGGGACGAGCCGCGACAGATTGCCCTTCATGATGTAATCGTGGGCACCGCTTTTCATCGCGGCCACCGCCACTTCTTCGCCGATGCTGCCGGAAACGATAATGATGGGCACATCGAGTTTGGCGTGTTTCGCTTGTTTAATCACGGTTTCGGAGCCGAATTCCGGCAGATTGTGATCGGTGATCACGATATCCCAGACGGCATCATCCAGCGCGGCTTGCATGGTGGCGAGCGAATCCACGCGCCGGTACTCGGGGGACAGTCCGCCCTTACGCAGTTCGCGCACGATCAAGAGGGCATCGTCCTCCGAATCTTCCACGATCAACACGCGTAACGGTCCGGCCATGTCAGCGGCTCGCGGGCGGCGCGGTATTGAGCGTCAGCCAATACAAGCAGAGATGGCGCACGGCTTCGATGAATGCATCGAAGTTCACCGGCTTGCGCACATAACTATTGGCGCCCAGCCGATAGCTGGCGGCGACATCGCGTTCTTCGCTCGAGGTGGTGAGAATGGTTACCGGCAGCAGCGCGGTTCGAGGATCGGCGCGCAGGCGTTTCAACACTTCCAGGCCATCGAGCTTGGGGAGCTTGAGGTCGAGTAGAATCAATCGCGGCTGGAGCAATGTGTCGCGCCCGGCGTGAGCGCCGGCGCCGAACAAATAATCCAGCGCCTCCACGCCATCGCGCACGATGACGATTTCGTTCGAGATTTTGCTCTTGTCCAATGCGCGCAACGTCAGCGCTTCGTCGTCTGGATTGTCTTCCACCAGCAAGATGGTTTTGTGGTGCATATTAAAGCCCTCGACCTCTTTTAAATATCGCCAAGCCAATACGTCCGGGCGTTTTCAATCACGAGCCAAGCGTAAAATAAAATACGGCGCCCATACCGGATTGACCTTCTGCCCATATTTCCCCGCCATGGCGGTGTACGATGCGCCTTACAGTGGCAAGCCCGATGCCGGTGCCGGGGAATTCGTCGTCGCGATGCAAGCGCTGGAAAGCGCCGAACAGTTTGCCCGCGTGGGCCATATCGAATCCCGCGCCGTTATCGCGCACCCAATAAACGGTGCGGCCATCCTGTACCTTGCATCCGACCTCGATATGCGGCTGGCTTATTCTACTTGAATATTTCCAGGCGTTATCCAGCAAATTTTCCAGCACGATGCGCAGCAGGGCAGGGTCGCCATAGGCGCTCAGATTCGCTTGCACCTTGAACGGTGTTTGACTATAGCCTCTGAGCTTGTGCAAGTCCGCTATGACTTCCCGCGCCATGGCGGAAAGATCGATATGCACCGGTTTCATATCGGTGCGTGTGACACGTGCGAGCCGCAGCAGATCGTCGATCAATAGACCCATGCGCTGCGCCGCGCGCCGTATGCGGTTGAGATAATCGTGTGCGGCCGCGTCCAGGCGCTCGCCATAGTCTTCGGCCAGGGCTTGGCTAAAACCATCGATGCCGCGCAAAGGGGTTCGCAGATCATGCGAGACGGAGTAGCTAAAAGCCTCCAATTCCCGGTTCACCGCTTCGAGTTGCGCGGTGCGCTCGGTGACGCGCTGCTCCAGAACGCTGTTGAGTTGCTGTATTTCCGCTTCGGCTTGTTCGAGCTTGACGATATCCTGTTCCAGGGTTTGTACCGCCGTGGCCAGATTGAATTGCATGCGCGAGATCCCATCCAGTACCCTGTCAAACAC
>DAIAMA010000195.1 GCA_027438535.1 bacterium | reverse complement strand
CTCGACGAAAACACGCGCGAGCCGATCGAAAACCCGGCACTGGCTTGCCTGCGTGAAAACGCCCGTGCCGAAGCCAGCAATACCAATTTGCTCATCCGGCCCGACGGTATGGAAATACCCGTCTCCGATTCCGCGGCGCCTATCCGCGATCGGGATCACCACACCATCGGCGCGGTACTGGTATTCCACGATGTCACCAAAGAACGCAAACTCACGCAGCAACTCTCCTATCAAGCCACGCACGACGACTTGACCGGCTTGGCCAATCGCCAAGAATTCGAGCGCCGCTTGAACCGCGTGCTGCAATCGGCCAAGGAAGACCGCACCGAGCATGTGTTGCTGTTTCTCGATCTCGACCACTTT
Organism: bacterium; assembly: GCA_027438535.1. Lineage (GTDB taxonomy): Bacteria > Pseudomonadota > Gammaproteobacteria > Burkholderiales > Thiobacteraceae > RBG-16-58-11. The sequence goes on along the minus strand of DAIAMA010000195.1, from coordinate 2,762 downwards.
AAGCAAGTGAACGACACCAGCGGCCATGCCGCGGGCGATGAATTATTGCGGCAAATCGCCGCGCTGTTCAAACGCAGCACCCGGCAACGCGACACCTTGGCCCGCCTGGGCGGCGACGAATTCGGCCTATTGCTCGAGCGTTGCAACTTGGAGCAAGCGGAAACCATCGCCAAAGAATTGCTCGCCCATATCAATGCCTTCGCTTTCAATTGGGAGGGCCGGCGGCATACACTGGGCTTGAGCATCGGCATGGTCGCCGTCAATCAAGCCAGCGCGAGCCTATCCACCGTGCTTAGCGCGGCCGACGCCGCTTGCTACCAATCCAAGCACGGCGGGCGTAATCGCTACAGTATTTACACCCCGGCCATCCAGCATTAGGCAATAAAAAAACCCCGCCTGGGCGGGGTTTTTTACGTTCCGGAATAAAGCAGATTATTTCAGCTTGGTTTCCTTGTACGCCACATGCTTGCGCACGACGGGGTCGTATTTCATGAGTTCCATCTTTTCCGGCTTGGTGCGTTTGTTCTTGGTCGTGGTATAGAAATGCCCCGTCCCTGCGGACGATTCCAATTTAATCTTTTCGCGTGCGCCTTTTGCCATGATCTAACCCTTAAATCCGCTCGCCCTTGGCGCGCAATTCAGCCAGCACCACATCGATGCCATTCTTGTCGATAGTGCGTAAGGCCGCGTTGGAAATACGCATGCGTACCCAGCGGTTCTCGCTTTCCACCCAAAACCGCCGGTATTGCAAATTCGGCAAAAAACGGCGCTTGGTCTTGTTGTGGGCGTGGGACACGTTGTTCCCGACCATCGGGGCCTTGCCCGTGACGATGCATACACGCGCCATGATCGACATCCTTCGTTCGCTAAAAAGGCGCAACTATACAGCAGTTTGCAAAATGGCTCAAGAGGCGGTATCGTCCCCGGCTTTGACCCTCATCGGCCCCGCTGATCGATCTCACTCTATGCTGGAAGCGGCCCATCTTACCTGCCAGCGCGGCGAGCGCACCCTGTTTACCGGCCTTAGCTTCACGCTTTCCGCGGGCGAGTTGCTCCAGGTCGCCGGCCCCAACGGCAGCGGTAAAACCAGCTTGCTCAAGCTATTATGCGGCTTGACTCCGCCCCTGGAAGGCACCATCAGTTGGCAAGGCGCGCTCGCCCGCGGCGAGGATTTCCGGCGCAATTTGCTGTATATCGGCCACCAAAACGCGGTGAAGGAAGATTTAAGCGCGCTGGAAAATCTGCGCATCGCGACCGATTTCGCGGGCGAGCCGCTGAGCGACGCCCAAGCGCTAGCCGCGCTGGCGCGCATGGACTTGGCGGGGCGCGAGCACTTGCCGGCAAAAGTATTGTCTCAAGGCCAGAAGCGGCGCGTCACGCTGGCGCGGCTGCTGGTATCCCGCGCGCCATTATGGGTTTTGGACGAACCGCTGACCGCGCTTGACGTGCGCGCCGTCGAACTGATTCAATTGCGCCTCGCCGAACATTTGGCACAGCAAGGCATGGTGGTACTCACGACGCACCAGCCCTTGCAAGTGCCGGGCGTCACGCCACGCCGCATCGAGTTGAGTTAGATGGGCAAGCTCATCGCTACCGTCATCCGGCGGGATTTGTTGCTGGCTTACCGCAGACGAGCGGATGTGCTGACCACACTGTTTTTCTTTGTGATTGTCGTGAGCCTGTTTCCCTTGGGCGTGGGGCCGGAAATGAAAACCCTGCGTCTCATCGCGCCGGGGGTAGTATGGGTTGCCGCCTTGCTCGCCTCGATGCTGTCCTTGCACCGCTTGTTCGCGGCCGACTATCAAGACGGCACGCTGGAGCAAATGCTGCTCGCGCCGCAATCCTTGGCGGCCATCGTGCTGGGTAAAATCGTCGCGCATTGGATGGTGTCGGGCTTGCCGCTGGCGCTGATGGCGCCGCTCCTGGGTTTGCAGTTCGATTTGCCGCCCGCGGCGCTGGGCGTGTTATTCCTGGCGCTGTTATTGGGTACGCCGGTATTGAGTTTGATCGGCGCCATCGGCGCGGCCTTGACCTTGGGTTTGCGCGGCGGCGGCGTGTTGCTCTCGCTACTGGTATTGCCGCTGTATATCCCGGCCTTGATTTTCGGCGCGGGCGCGGTCGAAGCGTATGTCGTGGGCGTGAGCCCGGAGGGGCACTTATCGCTGCTCGGCGCCTTATTGATTTTTTCCGGATTGGCCGCGCCGTGGGTGACCGCGCTGGCCTTACGCATTGCGATGGAATGAAGCCTCATGATTAATATCTTTAAATTTTCTTCCCCGGCCACGTTCTATCCGCTGGCGGGCAAGCTCATCCCTTGGTTTTATAGCTTGGCGGCCCTGCTCGCCGTGACCGGGCTATACATCAGTTTTTTTATCGCACCCACCGATGCCACGCAAGGCGAGGTTTACCGTATCATCTTCATTCACGTTCCCGCGGCCTGGATGTCGATGTTCATTTACTTGCTGATGGCGGGCTGGGCCGGGCTGGGCTTGATTCTGAACACGCGCTTGTCCAGCATGATGGCGCATGCCCTGGCGCCGACCGGCGCTATGTTTACTTTCGTCGCACTCATCACCGGCGCATTTTGGGGTAAACCGGCCTGGGGCACCTGGTGGGATTGGGATGCGCGCATGACATCGGAATTGATCCTGCTGTTCCTCTATATCGGCTATATGTCGCTCACCGCCGCCACGCCCAGATGCGCGAGCAGCATGCCCCACCAGCTGGGCGACTGCCGGGTGATGCGCGCGATGAGCGGGCCG
>DAIAMA010000194.1 GCA_027438535.1 bacterium | reverse complement strand
GCTGTGATTAGCCCGTATACGGCCCATTGGTCGAATACGGTGCCTGAGCCCGCTACCCTGGCGCTGATGGGTCTGGGTTTGGCTGGCCTCGGAGTGATTCGCCGCCGCAAGGGCTGATCACAGGGAAAAGGGAATACTTTTGTGTACGCCACGCGCTCTGTGACGGTTAAATTTTACTGCGGTGGCGGTGGCGCCGCGCCGGGCACGCGATACAGGCGGTAGTTCCATAAATATTGCGCCGGATGACGGCGGATCGCGGCTTCGATCTGGCGATTCACCATGCTCCCCGCATCGCTGATCCGCGGCGGCAGCGCCGGTATCGGCTCGATCCAAAGCCGATAGCCGCGCCCGAAGCGCAGCCGCTCGCAATACACCAAGAGCGGCGTGGCGCCGGTTTTTTGGATCAAGCGGTAAGGCAGAATCGGCATGAAAGCCTGGCGCCCGAAAAACGGCAGCCATTCCCCCTCGCCGGTATTCGCGGTTTGATCCGGCAAAATAAACACGAACTCATTGCGATGCAGCGCCTGCAGCAAGGCGCGCACGCCGCGCGCATTGGGCTCCACGATGCGGCCTTGGCCGCGTTGCCGGCCTTGCACCATCAGCGCATGCGCCCAGGCTTCGCGCGGCGGCCGATACAGCGCCACCGTGGGCCAGCGCGGCGCGAAATACAATCCGGCCAATTCTTGGCAACCGAGATGCGGGCTGAGCACCACCACGCCTTTGCCTTTGGCGATGGCGGCTTCTACATGTTCCCAGCCGCGGCAGTCGCGCACCAGCGAGACCGCTTGGTCCAAGGGGCGCAGCCAGATCGGCAATACTTCGGCCAGCGCCTTGCCCAATTCGCCGTCCACGCGCAAGAACATGGCGGAATGATCCAATCCCGCCGCGCGCAAATTAGTACGAATTTCTTGGCGCAAGCGCCGCCGCAGCAGAACGGCCAGCCAGCCGAACAGCACGCCCACGGCATGCGCGATGGGCAGCGGGATAGAGGCGAAGAGCTTAAGCAGAAAGCGTGTGAGGGGGGAGAAGGAATGGGCCGCGGCGGCCATAGTTATGCGCGTCAAATAAATGCCATTTTAACCCAGGATAAGCGCCGCCGCTTAGGCTATCATGGCGCCCGTGCTGAATATCCTCAACCTCAATCAACTCGCCGGCAACAAGCCGCTGTTCCAGAATGCCGCGCTGCAAATTTTCGCCGAGCAGCGGGTCGGCCTCGTGGGCAAGAACGGCTGCGGCAAATCCACGCTGTTTCGCCTGATACGCGGCGAACTCAAGCCCGACGGCGGCGAGATTTCGCTCCAGGCCGGCAAGACCCTGGCTTTCGTGGAACAGGAAATCGCCAATTCCGAGCGGCCCGCCTTGGCGTTCACGCTCGATGGCGATATCGAACTGCGCCGGCTGGAAGCCGTCATGGCGCGCGAAGCCCACGATAGCGCCTGGTTCGAAGCGCAGCAGCGCATGGAAGCGATCCAAGGCTACGCGGCTCCGGCGCGCGCGGCGCAATTGTTGAGCGGCCTGGGCTTCGCGCCGGAAGAGATACGGCGCCCGGTGTCGAGCTTTTCCGGCGGCTGGCGCATGCGGCTCAATCTCGCTCGCGCCTTGATGCGGCGCGCGGATTTATTGCTGCTGGACGAGCCCACCAATCACCTCGATCTGGAAGCTATCCTGTGGCTGGAACAATACCTCGCGCGCTATCCGGGCAGTATCTTGCTGGTCTCGCACGACCGGGAATTTCTTAACGCCTGCGTCAACCGTATCGCGCATATTCAAAATAAAACCATCGATGTGTACAGCGGCAATTACGACGATTTCGAGCGCACCGTTGCCTCCCGCGCGGCGCAACAAGATATCGCGGCGCGGCAGCAGCAAGCGAAGATCGCGCATCTCGAAGATTTCGTGCGCCGCTTCCGCGCCAAGGCCACCAAGGCCAAACAGGCGCAAAGCCGTTTGAAGGCGCTGGAGCGCTTGGAGCGCATCGCTCCCGCGCATCTCGAAGACGGCCATTTTGAGTTGGAAATCGAAGCGCCGGAACGCAGTCCGGATACCTTGATCAAGCTTGAAAACGCCGCCGCCGGTTACGGCGAACGCATCCTGCTGCGCAACGTCGATCTGGTGTTGCGCGCCGGCGCGCGCATTGCCTTGCTGGGGCCGAACGGCGCGGGCAAATCGACCTTGATCAAATTGCTGGCGGGAGAGCTGGCGCCCAGCGCCGGCAAGCTGGAAATCGCCCCCGGTATTCGCATCGGTTATTTCGCGCAACATCAGTTGGAGCATCTCGACATCGCCGCCACCCCGCTCCAGCATTTCGAACGCATCGCACCCGATACGGCAAGCCAGGTACTGCGCAATTTTCTCGGGCGTTTTGGGCTGGCGGGGGAGAGCGAAGACCGTCCCGTGGCGGATTTTTCCGGCGGCGAGAAAAGCCGCCTGGCACTCGCGCTGCTCGCCTGGCAAAAACCGCATCTGCTCTTGCTCGACGAGCCGACCAACCATCTCGATCTCGACATGCGCGATGCGCTGACCGTGGCCTTGGAGGAATACACCGGCGCGATGGTGCTGGTGTCGCACGACCGCAGCCTGATCCGCGCCACCGCCGATGAGTTGTGGCTGGTGGCGGAGGGCACGGCCGTGCCCTTCGACGGCGATTTGGAGGACTACCGCGGCTGGGTGGAAACGCGCCGCGCAAGTACCCAGGCGCTCGCCAAGCCGCCTACGGAAAAACCCCGGCGTGAAACCCAGGTGAGAAAAAAGGCCTTATTGTCGAAGCAGGCCAAATTAGAAAGCGAGCTGCATTTGGCGCAAACGGCGGCCAACGGCATTCAAGAACGTCTCGCCGATCCGATGACATATCAAACGCCGGATGCCACCGTGATCGACCAGCTCAACGCCGAGCGCGAAGCGCTGGAACGGAAAATCGCCGCACTGGAAGAATCCTGGCTGGAATTGGAAGCAGCGCTGGCAGCGCTACCTAGCGGGAGCACAAGCCGCCTAAAGCATTTCCGGCGCCAACACACAGCGCAATACCGTTTGCCCCTCGTCCTGACGCACGCGGTTACTGAGCCACCAGACCGCGCCTTTTTTCACGCTCCATTCCTGCTCTTCGCCGCACAACAGAAATGCCGCGAGCCGGCCGAGCGTGGGCTGATGCCCCACCACCAATACGGCGCCGCGCGCATCCGGCCATCCGGCGGCGGTGAGTATCGAAACAGGGTTGGCATCGAGGCCGACCTGGGTCGAGGTGTCGAATGCCAT
>DAIAMA010000193.1 GCA_027438535.1 bacterium | reverse complement strand
CATCTGGGCATGAACATCATGCGCGAACGCGCGCAGCGCCTAGGCGGAGAAATCGCCTTTGAAAACCGCGTCGGGGAGGGCATGCGCGTGCGCCTGGAATTTCCCGCGACCGCCTATCGCAAGGTCAGCCTTTCATGACGGAAGCCATTCGCATCATTCTCATCGACGACCATACGCTATTCCGCAAAGGGCTCGCGGAGTTATTGGAGCGGCATGGCAAAGTGAGCGTGGTGGCGATGAGTGGCAACGCGCATGAAACGCGGGTTTTGTTGGCGCAGCACCGGCCGGATGTCGCGGTGCTCGATCTGAACATGCCCGACATCGACGGCATTACCTTGATCGAACAACTTCGCGCGGAAGGCCACATGCTGCCGATCCTGCTGCTTACGGTGAGCGATGCCCAGGACGATTTGGCCGCGGCCTTGCGTGCCGGCGCGCGCGGTTATCTGCTCAAGAATATGGAGCCGGATGAGGTGGAAGACGCGATTCTGCGCGCGGCGCGCGGCGAAACCGTGGTCGCACCGGAAATGACGGGCAAGCTGGTGAATCTGCTGGATCAAAAGCAAGGTACATCGGATTCGCTGCTCGCGCAGCTCACGCAACGCGAACGGGAAATTTTAACTTACCTCAGCCGCGGTCAATCCAACAAGGCGATTGCGCGCGCGCTCGATATCAGTCACGACACGGTGAAACTGCACGTGCGCCATATTCTCGCCAAACTCAATCTCTCGTCGCGGGTCGAAGCGGCCGTGTTCGCGGTGGAACATAAATTCGCCTCGCGCGCGCCCAACGGCAATTAGCGTATTGTTTGGCGCCGCTAGCCGCCACATATTTCCTCGGGAATATTTTTACCTGACCCATGATACGCATCTATCAAGCCGCGGATTTGCCCGAGGCGCATCTCATCGCCGGCTTGTTGCGGCAAGCGGGGATCGATGCGCGCGTGTTCAATGAAAACGCCCAGGGCGGTTTAGGCGATATTCCCTTCGGCGCGGCCTATCCCGAGGTGTGGCTCATCGACCCCGCCGATGCCGGGCGCGCGAATCGCCTGATCAAGGATTTCGACGGTGCGCCGACCGAACCCGGCAGCGTTTTCTGCCGTGCTTGCAGCGAAGAAAACCCGGCGAATTTCGAATTGTGCTGGAAATGCGGCGCTAAGCTTTGAGCCGGAGCGCTCAGTGCAGCATGCGCTTTAATACGGGCCATACGGTATCGAGCAGCAGCGGCTGCGCTTCCGCTGTCGGGTGCAGACCATCGGTTTGAAAATACGCGCGCTTGCCGGCGATCGCCGCGAGCAGGAACGGCACGCGTTGAATGCGATACTTCAACGCAAGCGTTTCAAACAGGCGGTAGAACTTTTCCGTATAAGCCGGGCCATAGTTGGGTGGCAGACGCATGCCGATGAGCAGCACTTGTGCATGATTTTTCCGGGCACGCCGTATCAGCGCGTCGAGATTGGCCCGGGTTGCGTCGAGTGCCAGACCGCGCAGGCCGTCGTTCGCGCCCAATTCGATGATTACTATCTTCGGCTTGTGGCTGGTGAGCAGGGCGTCGATGCGATACAGTCCGCCGCTGGTGGTCTCGCCGCTGATGCTGGCGTTGATCACGCGATACGGCGATTTTCCGGCCAGCAGGCGTTGCTGCAGCAGGCTCACCCAGCCGCGCTCTAGCGGCAGACCGTAAGCGGCGGAGAGACTGTCGCCCAGTACCACAATCGTCGGCGCCGCCTGCGCTTGCGCGCCGAATAGCAGCGTCAATGCAATTAACCCACGCAAGAAAGTAGTCCACATGGCAGCGCCATCCATGGTTCAGGTAGAAAAGCTCGGCAAAATCGTCGCGCATGAAAGCGGCACGCTCACCATCCTGCACGATATTTCATTCGAGATCAAAAGCGGCGAATCGGTTGCCATCATGGGCGCTTCCGGTTCCGGAAAATCGACATTATTGGGCTTATTGGCGGGCTTGGATACGCCCTCGTCCGGCACGGTATGGCTGAATGGTGAATCCCTATTCTCCTTGGACGAAGACGGCAGGGCGGCATTGCGCGGGCGCTTGGCGGGCTTCGTGTTCCAGTCGTTCCAATTGTTGCCGATGCTCACCGCCTGGGAGAACGTGATGCTGCCCCTGGAACTGTTGGGCGGCAGCGATGCGCGGGCGCGCGCCAAGCGCATGCTCGAGCGTGTGGGATTGGCACAACGCCTGACGCATTATCCCAAGCAACTTTCCGGCGGCGAGCAACAGCGCGTGGCGATCGCGCGCGCTTTCGTGGCCGAACCGGCCTTGCTGCTGGCGGATGAACCCACCGGCAATCTCGACAGCACGACCGGCGCGACCGTGATCGAGTTGCTGTTCGCGCTCAATCGCGAGCGCGATGCCACCTTGCTGCTGGTCACGCATGACCCGGCGCTGGCGCAGCGCTGCGGCCGCGTGCTGAAACTGGATGCGGGCCGCTTGACCGATAACGCCACCGGAATCTGCGCATGAGACTCGCGCTGCGCCTATTCGCGCGCGAGTGGCGCGCGGGTGAGATGACGCTGATTTTCAGTGCGCTGCTGGTCGCCGTGGCGGCGATCACCACGGTGAGTTTTTTCACCGATCGCGTGCGCCAGGGCTTAAACGCGCAGGCAAACCAATTGCTCGCGGCGGACTTGGTGCTGATCAGCGATCATCCGCTGCCCGCGCAGTTTGCAAGCCAGGCTGCGGCTTCCGGCTTGAGGCTGGCGCGCACGCTGGCTTTCCCGAGCATGGTGGTGCGGGGCGAGCGCAATCAGCTGGCGGAAGTGAAGGGCGTGAGCCCAGGCTATCCGTTGCGCGGCGCATTGAGCGTGAGCCGCGCCTTGTTCGGTCCGGCTGAAGTGGTGCATACCGGTCCGCAACCGGGCACGGCATGGGCCGATGCGCGCCTGATGCAGGCCTTGGATTTGAAAGTAGGCGATACGCTAACGCTGGGCCAGGCGGCATTGACGCTGACGCGAGTCATCGTCAATGAGCCGGATCGCGCCGGAGACTTTTTCAATATCGCGCCGCGGCTCATGGTGGCTATGGATGACATTGCGCGCACGCGGCTGGTGCAGCCCGGCAGCCGGGTGGGATACCGCTTATTGATCGCCGGTAATGCACGGCAGGTCGCCGCATATCGCGCTTGGGTCGCGCCACGCCTAAGCCACGGCGAACGCGTCGAAGGGGTAAGCGATGCGCGGCCCGAAATACGTTCCGCGCTGGATCGGGCGCAGCATTATCTCGGACTCGCCGCGCTGGTTTCCACGATGCTGGCCGCGGTGGC
>DAIAMA010000192.1 GCA_027438535.1 bacterium | reverse complement strand
GTAGTGGGCATGTAAAGAATATCGCCTTGGTGTGCCTGGCATTCCTATTCCACTGGCGTTCCGCGCTGGTGGCGGTGGTGACATTGCCCTTGGGCATCCTCGCCGCATTTTGGGTGATGCAGATACAGGGCATCAACGCCAACATCATGTCGCTCGGCGGCATCGCGATCGCGGTCGGAGCGATGGTGGATGCGGCGATGGTGATGATCGAAAACATGCACAAGCATCTGGAACGCGCCGGCTCCGATCCGGATTACTGGGAAGTGGCGCGTGCCGCTTCGGTGGAAGTCGGCCCGGCGCTGTTCTTTTCGCTGCTGGTGATTATGGTGTCGTTCTTGCCGGTGTTTGCCTTGAGCGGCCAGGAAGGCAAGCTATTTACGCCGCTGGCGTATACCAAGACCTATGCCATGGCGGCCGCGGCTGGCTTGGCGGTTACCTTGACACCGGTATTGATGGGTTATTTCATTCGCGGCCGCATCCGGCGCGAAACGGCAAACCCGCTCAATCGCTGGCTGCTGGCCGCGTATCGGCCGCTGCTGTTATGGGCATTGGCGCATCGCCGTGCCACGTTGCTGTTCGCGCTGCTGTGCCTGTTGAGCAGCGCATGGCCCTTGATGCATTTGGGCAGCGAATTCATGCCGCCCTTGAACGAAGGCGATATTCTTTACATGCCCACTACCGTGCCGGGCATCTCCATCGACGAAGCCGCGAATCTATTGCAAATCACCGATCGCTTGATTCGCACCGTGCCGGAAGTCGAGCGCGTGTTCGGCAAGGCCGGGCGTGCCGACAGCGCCACCGACCCGGCGCCGCTGTCCATGCTGGAAACCATGATTCCGCCGGCAACCTCAAGACCGAGACCGACACGCGCGGCATCACCACCACTTACACCTACGACGCCTTGAACCGCGTGATCCAAAAGCAAAGCTCGGATAGCGCTACGCCGGTGTTTACCTATGTCTATGACACCTGCGGCAAGGGCCGCTTGTGTTATATCCACCGCGACGGTTCCTTTAGCCTCTATTTCTCCTACGATGCGCAGGGCCGGCAAAGCTACCAGCTGAGCGCCACCACCGATGGCAACTGGACCTATAGCCTGTACGCTTACGACAGCGGCGGACGGCTGAGCCAAGTCACCTATCCGACCGGGCGTACCGTGAATTACAGCTACGACGCCTTTGGCCGCGTGAATCAAGTCAGCACCACCCTGGGCACCGTCACCACCGTGCTGGCGAATAGCTTCCAGTACCCGCCCTTCTCTACACAAGCCACCAGCATGACCTTTGGCAACGGCATGTACATCTGGCGCTCGCGCGATCAGGATTACCAGCCTAAATACGATTTCAACGGGCCGCGCTATAAATACTTCAACCGCCAGGAAGATGGCAACATCAACATCATCCACGACATTTACGGCACTCAAGAAAACCTGAGCTACGATGCCGCCGGGCGGCTCACCGGTGCCGCCGATACCGATCCCGCCAGTTTCGGCGCGCGCGCCTATACCTACGACAAAAACGGCAACCGCCAGAGCGAAACCGCCAACGGCGTCACCGCGAGCTATGGTTACCTAGGCGGCACCAACCGGCTGTTCACCGTCGGACCCAGCGCCTACTATGTCGCCGACGGCGCGGGGAACTACACCTTCATCACCGGTGTGGGCAGCCTGAGCTACGATGGCTACGGCCGCCTCGTCACCGCCCCCAACACCAGCTATGAATACAATGCCCTGGGGCAGCGCATCCGCAAAACCGTCAATGGCGCCAACACCTACTTCCACTACGACCCGGAAGGCAAACTGCTGTTCGAACAAGACCCCGCAGGCAACAAGCTACAGTACGTCTATGTCAACGGCCAGTTGCTGGCGCGCATCGACAACAGTACGATCTACTACTACCACACCGACCAGCTCGGTACGCCGCAAGCCATGACCGATGCGAGCGGGGCGGTGGTATGGCAGGAAAATTACGATCCCTTCGGCAAAGCGATGCTGAAGGTGCAGACGGTGACGAATAATATTCGGTTTCCGGGACAGTACGCGGATCAAGAGACGGGGCTTAATTACAACTACTTTAGGTATTATGATTCGGGGACGGGTAGGTACGTGCAGAGTGATCCGATTGGGTTGGATGGCGGGAGCTTCTCGACGTATGCATATGTGGGGGGGAATCCATTAAGGTGGATTGATCCGATGGGGCTTGCCATCGGTGACTTCCCGCCAGCGCCTCCCAATTCGAATTCCAATTGGCCGACGGGGCAGTTCCCCAATGGAAAATGGTGGACGCAATCACCTAACGGCGACCGATGGGTCGTTCATCCTGAAGACCCGGGCCATTGGCGTCATTGGGACATTCAAGACCCGAACGGGAAGGACAAGGGTTCTTGGCCGAAGAATCCGGATAAGCCGTGGCCGGGCCAAAAGGGCAAGCTCAAACCGAATCAGTGTCCTGCGGACCCAAGCGGTGATGCGCCGCAGTGGACGCCACCTAATCCGGACCCGACGCCGGACGATCCGACGCCACCGGACACAATTCCGTTTGTGCCGCTGGTAGAGCCGTGGGCGATACCAACGGTTCCGATTAGGGTACCGATCTTCGTGCCTGCTTTTTAAGCAAAATAAAATGCGCATCTACTTTACAAAAGGCTCTGATCCCATGATCACTGACTCGGTCATGGGGTTGAATGCACTGGCAGCACGTCTTGCGAAGTTCTTAACGTCAGACGATAAGTGTCTCTTTATTGCGGCGGACACATCAGGCTCGCCGCAGCCTTATGACGCTTTACTTGCCGGCGTGGAAATCGAGAAAGGAACGGGTCCGATATTAGTGGCGCGTGATTCGAGTAAAGGCTTACGTGTGACAGGTTCTGTCGACAACCTGAAGACATGGGGTTCGTACTTTTCGTTTCCAGCAGATGCCAGGCATGGCGACCATCATCATCCTGAGAATGTCGATCGACCGAATTACATCGACAGTCGCACGCTATCGGTAATCATTGAAATGCACCAAGAGAATTAGAGGGAGCGCACAGCACATCCTCACCGCCCGCCTGACTCAACACCCAGCCCCCGAGACGCGCGACATAAAGCAACTTATGCGAACCCCTGAGCGCGCAGCGGTTGCCTGTCGATTGCAGCGGGGAAAAAGGAAAAAGGGGACGCTACCCTTAATTTATGAAAGAGTCAGGGTTCACGGGGCCGTTTTTCTCAGCCATGCCCTATAGAGCACGTCTTGCGAAGTTCTTAACGTCAGACGATAAGTGTCTCTTTATTGCGGCGGACACATCAGGCTCGCCGCAGC
>DAIAMA010000191.1 GCA_027438535.1 bacterium | reverse complement strand
TTCCAACGCGAAGGCGGCGGTAAACGGCTTCAGCGTGGAGCCCGGTTCGAAAATGTCGGTCACCACCCGATTGCGAATCAGGTTGGGCTTCATATTCTTAGTGCGATTGTTCGGGTTATAGGTCGGCTGGTTAAATAGCGCGAGGATTTCGCCGGTTTTCGCATCCAACACCACGACCGCACCCGCTTTGGCATGCGTGGCGCTCACCTCGGCCGTTAATTCGCGGTAAGCGAGGTATTGAATATTTGTGTCGATCGAGAGCGTGATGTCCTGCCCCTCTTGCGGAGCGCGAATACTCTCTACGCCTTCGACGATGTTGCCGAGCCGATCCTTCAATACTTTGCGGCTACCACTCTGCCCGGCGAGCTCGCTATTGAAAGCCAGTTCGGCGCCTTCTTGGCCGTTATCGTCGATATCGGTAAACCCCAAAATATGGGCGGTCACATCGCCATCCGGGTAATAGCGCCGGTATTCGCGCTGTAAGAATATTCCCGGGATATCGAGCTTCAACACTTTCTCCGCCAAGTCCGGCGGCAATTGGCGCTTGAGGTAAATAAAATCGCGCCCGTCATCGATTTTTTTCTTCAGTTCCGCCGGCTTCACATCGATCAGTCTGGCCAAGCGCATCAAATGCGCGGTATCGATTTCGACATCGCGCGGACTGGCCGCCACCGATTCCACCGGACTGGAAATAGCGAGCGGTTGATTATTGCGATCGAGAATCTTGCCCCGGCTGGCGTTGAGGACGATCACCCGGGTAGAGCGCGCATCCCCTTTTTGGCGCAGAAAATCTTGATTCACGCCTTGCAGATACACGGCGCGCCCAAGCAATACCAGGAAGGCCGACAGCAACAAAATTAAAACGCCGCGCGCCCGCCATACGGGCAATTTAACCGGCAGCCGCGCCTTGCTCGCGGCGGTCAGCGGAGCCGTTTCGGAAATCATGGCTTACCCGCCGCCGGCTGCGTCCGTACCGGCGGCGCGAGCGGCACGATTTGAATCTTGTTGGCATCGGGCACGTGCATATGCAGCCGCTCGGTGGCGATTTTTTCCACCCGCGCATGCATGGCCCACGTGCCCTGTTCCAATTGCAACTGGCCGTATTCGGTATTCATATGCTTGGCCAATTCCTGCGCTTGCTGTAATTCGGCATAGACTTTGCGCGCGCGGTTTTGCGATGTCACCACCCCCAATGCGCACAGCACCAGAATGCCGGTCAGCAGTAAATTGAGCCGCGTCATACCGCCGCTCCCGTGCGCTCGGCCACGCGCATGACCGCGCTGCGCGCGCGCGGATTCGCCGCGCATTCGCGCGCGGACGGATGAACCGCCTTGCCCACGGGGAGCAAACGCGGTTGCGGTAAGTCGGCAGCCTTGATGGGAAATTTAGCGGGAAATTTATCCGGCCGCGCTTCCGATCTGATGAAGCGCTTCACGATACGATCTTCAAGGGAGTGGAAACTAATCACCACCAAACGGCCTCCGGGGGCGAGTAGTTCCACGCATTGCGGTAGCGCTAACGACAGCTCCTCAAGTTCCTGATTGATGTAAATCCGTATAGCTTGAAAGGTGCGCGTCGCCGGATCTTGGCCGGGCTCGCGCGTAGGGATGGCTTCTGCCACGACCTGGGAAAGCAATCGGGTGGTGTCGATTGGCCCTCTCTCGCGCGCCGCAACAATCGCTCTTGCAACCTGTTTAGCAAACCGTTCTTCACCATATTCCGCTATCGCCTCCGCAAGCTCACGTTCATTCACCGTGGCCAGCCATTCTGCGGCTGTCCTCCCCCTTGTAGTGTCCATGCGCATATCGAGCGGTCCCGATTTGCGGAAGCTGAAGCCGCGTGCCGCGTCGTTCAACTGTGGCGACGACACGCCCAAATCCAGCAACACTCCATCCACTTTCACCACTCCTGCCGCGCTTAACATTTGCTGCATTTGCGCGAATCCTGCATGTATCACACGTAAGCGCGGGTCCGTTAATGCCCGCGCCGCTTCGATGGCCGCCGGGTCCTTGTCGAAGGCGACCAATCTGCCGGCCGTCCCCAAGCGCGCCAGGATCGCCTGAGCATGGCCGCCACGCCCGAAAGTCGCATCGACATATACCCCATCCGGTTTTACCTCGAGCGCGGCAAGCGCCTCTTCCAATAAGACCGCCACATGGTGTGAGCTATCGCTCACAACAGGGCTCACAAGGAAAAATCCCCCATCTCCGGCGGCAACACTTGAGCGCCTTGAGACAGCGCCTCGTCCAATTGGGCACGCCAACCGTCCAAACTCCACAATTCGAAGTGGGTGCCTTGTCCCACCAGCATTACTTGTTTTTCCAGCGCCGCGAACTCGCGCAGCACGGGCGACACCAGCACCCGCCCGGCGCCATCCAACGCCATGTCTTCGGCAAAGCCGACCAATAGCCGTTGCAATAGGCTCGCCTGTTTATCGAGGCTGGGCAGAGACATGATTTTTTGCTGGATGGGTTCCCACGCGGATTGGGGATAGAGCAAGAGACAACGATGAGGATGCGCGGTCAGCACTAGGCCGGCACCGGCTTGCCCGGTGAGCGCATCGCGATGTTTGGCGGGCACGGCAAGCCGGCCCTTGGCATCGAGATTTAACGCTGTCGCGCCACGAAACATGCTGCCCCTTTAGACATCTTCATTCCCCACTATTCCCCACTTTTTACCACCACGGTTCACTATATGGCAAAGAAAATAGAGGGTCAAGCAGAAACTACAGTGGCAAGCTTAATTTTTTCTAACCCGGACAAAGACTTAATCGAGAGTGGAATACGCTAAGTTATTTCCATTTAAAATATATGGATATAAAAAATAGTTGATATTAATTATTCGAAATATACTACAACATATTGTAATAATTATAATTTATGTATTTCACTCTCCATTGAAGGTATGTAATTTAAATAATATCAATAAAATCAACATGAAATAAGAAGCCGTGGGTAAATGCGGCTTGCAAAACGACACGGGCCGCGAATGCGGCCCGTGCAGTATCGAGAAAACAAAAACTAGCGCGGAGGAATGCCGTGCGTCATTGCCATATAAGAGGGAATTGCGATGGCGGCAATAATGCCCAGCACCGCGAAAACCAGCCCCACCAGAGAGAGCACACCGGCGAGCCGCCAGAATTTGCGTTGCTGCTCCAGCGCTCCCTCCATATCCGCCGATTGGCCGCTACTTAACAAGCGCCCGATAGCGGAAGAATATTTCACGAGATACACCCCGAGAAAAACATAGATCAACGAAAACAGCAGATAGGACGCGCCCATGCCCATCAATAGCGCGGTAG
>DAIAMA010000190.1 GCA_027438535.1 bacterium | reverse complement strand
AACAGTAATATTGTGCGGCGGTCTCGGTACGCGCTTGCGCGAAGAAACCGAATTCAAACCCAAGCCCATGGTCGAAATCGGCGACCGCCCGATTCTTTGGCATATCATGAAATCCTACGCCAGCCATGGCTTCAAGGATTTTGTTTTGGCCCTAGGTTACAAGGGCGACGTCATCCGCGATTATTTTCTCCATTATGAAGTGCGCAATCGCGATTTCACGGTGACCTTGGGCAGCCGCGATATCGAAGTGCATGGCGACAGCCATGCCGAGGAAGGCTGGCGCGTGACCTTGGCCGAGACGGGTAAAGAGACGCTGACCGGCGGGCGGCTCAAAACATTGGCGCCGTATTTGCGCAATGGCGCTTTCATGGCGACCTACGGTGATGGCGTGGCGGATGTCGATCTCAAGGCCTTACTTGCACACCATCGCAGCATGGGCAAGCTCGCGACGGTAACAGCAGTGCGTCCCTCCTCACGCTACGGCGAACTCGATATTTCGCAAGGCATGGTGCGCGTATTCAAGGAGAAACCGCAAGTTCACGAAGGCTGGATAAACGGCGGCTTTTTCGTGTTCGAGCCCGCGGTGCTCGATTTGATCCGGGATGACAACGAATCCTTGGAGCAGGGCTTACTGATGACGCTGGCCGACCGTGACCAGTTGGCGGTATATCAGCATGAGGGTTTTTGGCAGTGTATGGACACCTTCCGCGAAATGCAGTTACTGAATGATTTGTGGGCGGATAAACGCGCACCCTGGAAGTCGTGGGAATGACGCCGGCGTTCTGGCGCGGCCGGCGCGTTTTTCTCACCGGCCACACCGGCTTCAAAGGCGCGTGGCTCAGCCTTTGGCTGCAACGTCTGGGCGCAATCGTTCACGGGTATGCGCTTGCGCCGCCAACGCAGCCGAGTTTGTTCGAAGTGGCGGCGCTTGCTTCGGAAATGATTTCCGAAACCGGCGATGTGCGGGACATGCACACGCTTACTGAGGCGATGCAGTCATTCAAGGCGGAAATCGTCATCCATATGGCCGCGCAGTCGCTGGTGCGCGCATCCTATGATGAGCCGGTGGAGACTTACGCGACGAACGTCATGGGTACGGTGCACTTGTTGGAGGCGGTGCGCCATACGCCAAGCGTGCGTGCGGTGCTGGTGATCACGAGCGATAAGTGCTACCAGAATCAGGAGTGGGTGCATGGCTATCGCGAACAAGATGCCCTCGGTGGACGCGACCCGTATTCCAATAGCAAAGCCTGCGCAGAGCTTGTCACCAGCGCGTATCGCGATTCATTTCTTGCAAGCGATCGTCTCGGGGTTGCCACCGCGCGTGCCGGCAATGTCATCGGCGGAGGGGATTGGGCGCGTGATCGGCTTATCCCCGATCTGATCCAGGCGTTTATCAATGGCGTGCCGGCAAAAATTCGCAATCCATCTTCGGTGCGGCCGTGGCAGCATGTGCTCGAACCGCTGCATGGTTACCTCAACTTGCTGGAAGCGCTCTGGAATGACCCCAAGCGCCATGCCGAAGGCTGGAATTTCGGGCCGGAAGAGCGCGATGCGCGGCCGGTGAAATGGATCGCGGATGAACTGGTTGGCTGTTGGGGGAATTCGGCGCGTTGGGAATCGGATGGCGGCGAGCATCCGCATGAAGCCGGTTTGCTGCGGCTTGATTCCGCTAAAGCGCATACTTATTTATCCTGGCAGCCGCAACTTTCATTGGCCGAAGCGCTGCGCTGGGTGACCGATTGGTACCAGGCTTATGCGCGCGGCGACGACATGCGTGTGGTGACGCTAGAGCAAATCGGGCGCTATCAGGCGAAGGTGGCGGCATGACGACGCGCAAGTGTCGATTCTGCGGCGCACCGCTCACCGAATCGTTTTGCGATCTTGGCATGTCGCCGCTTTCCAATGCGTATTTGCAGCCGGTAGATCTGGATCGCATGGAGCCGTTTTATCCGCTGCATGCTTACGTGTGTGGCGAATGCTTTCTGGTGCAGCTGGAAGAATTCGAAAGCCCGCAACAAATCTTCAGCGATTATGCTTACTTTTCCTCTTTCTCCGATAGCTGGCTCAAGCACGCGCAAACCTATGCCGAGCAGATGATCGCGCGTTTCTCGATCGCGGGTACCCATCAGGTAGTGGAAATCGCCAGCAACGATGGTTATCTGCTGCGAAATTTCGTGGCGCGCGGCATTCCGTCCTTGGGTATCGAGCCGGCGGAGAACGTAGCGCGCGTGGCGGAAGAAAATGGTGTGCCCACCTGGACTCGCTTCTTCGGCAGAGAGACCGCGCGCGAGCTTGTCGCCGCCGGTAAGCAGGCGGATTTAATGGCCGCCAATAACGTGCTGGCGCATGTGCCGGACATCAACGACTTCGTCGCCGGCATTAAGATCGCTTTGAAACCGAGCGGTGTCATGACCATCGAATTTCCGCATCTGCTGCGCTTGATGGCGGGAAATCAGTTCGACACCATCTACCATGAACATTTTTCTTATCTCTCGCTCATCAGCACCGAAAAAATTCTCGCACATCATGGCCTGACGATTTTCGATGTGGAAGAACTCGGCACGCATGGCGGCTCCTTGCGGCTCTATGTGCGACATGCCGAGAATGCGGCGCTTTCCGTCACCGCACAGGTCGCGACCATGCGCCAGATCGAGCGCGAGGCCGGATTCGATGCGCTTGCTACGTACGCGGGTTTTCATGAGCGGGTAAAAGAAACCAAGCGCAAGCTGCTGGCGTTTCTCATCGAGGCTAAAGCGCGGGGCAAGCGCATTGTCGCTTATGGCGCACCGGCCAAGGGCAATACGCTGCTCAATTATTGCGGCATTCGCACGGATTTTCTCGACTTCACGGTGGACCGCAGCCCGTATAAACAGGGGCGATTTCTGCCGGGTACGCATATTCCGATTCTGGCGCCCGAGGCGATTGCCGGAGTGCGGCCCGATTATGTATTGATCTTGCCTTGGAATTTGCGCGATGAGATTCAGCAGCAAATGGCACACATTCGCGCATGGGGCGGGCAGTTCGTGGTGCCGATTCCTGAAGTGTGCGTTCTGCCATGAAGTTTATCGAAACCGCCTTGCCGGGCGCATTTATTATCGAATCCGAACCCTTGGAAGATGAGCGTGGTTTTTTTGCGCGCACTTTCTGCGCCCATGAGTTCGAGCATCACGGGCTGAACCCACGTTTGGTGCAATGCAGCATTTCCTATAATCGCTTAAAGGGCACGTTGCGCAGCATGCACTACCAAGCCTCGCCGCATGCGGAAGCCAAGCTGGTGCGCTGCACTCGCGGCGCAATCTACGATGTGGTTGTGGATTT
>DAIAMA010000018.1 GCA_027438535.1 bacterium | reverse complement strand
CTTCCAGTCGATGACCAATGAATAAGCCGACGCGCCGGCCACGATCATCTTCGGCTTGTGCTCGGTCGCCAAGCGCTGCACTTCGTCGTAATCGATGGCTTCGGTTTCGGGGTGCAAACCATAAGTCACGGCCTTGAATAATTTACCGCTAAAGTTGACCGAGGCGCCGTGCGTGAGATGTCCGCCGTGCGCGAGCGACATGCCCAGAATGGTATCGCCCGGCACCAGCACCGACAGATACACCGCGGCATTGGCTTGCGAGCCGGAATGCGGCTGCACGTTGGCGTAATCGGCATGAAATAGCGTCTTGGCGCGATCGATCGCCAACTGCTCGGCGATATCCACGTACTCGCAGCCGCCATAGTAGCGCTTGCCGGGATAACCCTCGGCGTATTTATTGGTGAGCACCGAGCCCTGGGCTTGCATCACCGCCGGGCTGGCATAGTTTTCGGACGCGATCAATTCGATGTGGTCTTCCTGGCGCTGGCGCTCGGCCTCCATCGCCTTCCACAAATCCGGATCGCTTGCTTGTAAGGTTTGGCTCGCACTGAACATGAGGGGCTCAAGTAATTGAAAAAAGCGTATTTTAGCATGCCCCGGCAGGGTACAGAACCGCGCGGGAAGGAGATTATTCGGCTCGTTTTTGAACAAGCATGGCGATATCCGCGCGTAGTTTTTGTACTTCCTCATGCAGCGCTTTGATGTCTTGATGCATCTCGTTGCGCAACCGCTTCTCGTCCTCGCCGATGAAGAAAGCGGCGATTTTGGCCGTCACCACCGATAAGATCGCAAGCCCGATAAGCACCATGACCGCCGCGAAAATGCGCGATGCGGTCGTGGTCGGCACGATGTCGCCATAGCCCACGGTGGAACCCGTCACGAACGCGAGCCACAAGCCGTCGCCATAAGAATGCACGGTCGGCTCCAGCCAATAAAATCCCGCGCCGGCCAGTGCCAGCGTGACCACGCCCAAGCCCAGCATATAAGGCACCGCATGGGGCGAAAGCAAATTGCGTATCGCCCCCAAGGCCCGCGCCAGCACCAAGGACACATAGGCCAGCCGCAACAAGCGCACGAGCGGAATCCATTTCGAACCGACACCGAACAGGCTCAATGCGGCGCTGAAGATAATAAACAGATCGAGCCAGTTGTAGGCAATGTACAAATAGCGCTGGCAAGTGAGACTCGCCATCCACAAGAACTCGATGCAGAAAGCCAGCAGGATGAAGGCATTCAAACCCCGGCTGAGGCCGCTCAGCATCTCCGACTGTTGCGTCACATCCAAATAAAAAGCCGGTAAAGCGAGCAACGCCACGCCCACCATCACCCAGTGCAGGCGGCGCTCCCAAGCATAGGCCGCGGGGCGATCGTGCGGCGGCACACCGCCCATGCCGAGCAAAACGCGGTAATTACCCATGGGCGAATTTTAACATTACGCGCGCAATCGACGCAGTGGCATGCCGCCGCCTATAATGGCGCGATTTGCGGCACCGCCACAGCATGAAACCCTTACTACGATTCGCTCACCGCATCGATCGTTTGAATCAAGCGATCGGGCGCGCGGTATCTTGGCTGATTCTCGTCATGGTATTGATCAGCGCCGGCAATGCCATCATGCGCAAAGCGTTCCGCATGAGTTCCAATGGGTTTCTGGAGATCCAATGGTATTTATTCGCCGCGGTCTTTCTGCTGGCGGCGGGGTATACCCTGCTCAAGAACGAGCATGTGCGCATCGACGTGATCAGCAGCCGCCTCGGCCCGCGCGCGCAAGCCTGGATCGACATCCTCGGCGGCGTATTTTTTCTGTTGCCGCTGACGGGCGTGGTGCTGTACCACGCCTGGCCGTTTTTTCTGAACTCATTTACTTCGCAGGAGTGGTCGAGCAATCCCGGTGGCCTGATTCTGTGGCCGGCAAAGCTCTTGATTCCGGCCGGCTTCGCGCTGCTCTTGCTGCAAGGCGTGGCGGAAATCATCAAACGCATCGGCTTCCTCGCCGGGCTCGCACCGCCGGAGCCGCCCGCGCATTCGCCCGCGGAAGACATGTTGTTGCACGACATACCGGAGCGACACCCATGAGCGCCGAACTCATGCCGCCGCTGATGTTCGCGGCGCTGGCGCTGTTCCTGCTGCTGGGTTATCCGGTGGCGTTTTCGCTCGCCGCCAATGGCTTATTGTTCGCCGCTATCGGTATCTCCAACGGCTTGCTGACCGAGCACTTGCTCAGTGCGCTGCCGTATCGCATTTACGGCATCATGCAAAACGAAACGCTGCTCGCGATTCCGTTCTTCACTTTCATGGGGCTGATCCTGGAGCGCAGCGGCATGGCGGAAGACTTGCTTGACACCATCGGCCAAGTGTTCGGCCCGGTGCGCGGCGGCATCGCCTATGCCGTGATCTTCGTCGGCGCGCTGCTCGCCGCCACCACCGGCGTGGTCGCGGCCTCGGTGATTTCCATGGGATTAATCTCTCTGCCCATCATGCTGCGCTATGGCTACGACCGGCGCTTGGCCGCCGGCGTGATCGCCGCTTCCGGCACGCTGGCGCAAATCATCCCGCCGAGCTTGGTGTTGATCGTGCTCGCCGACCAATTGGAGCGCCCGGTGAGCGATCTCTATCAGGGCGCGCTGATTCCGGGCTTGGCACTCACCGGCATGTATATGCTCTATGTGCTGGCGGTGTCATTCGCTAAACCCCATGCCGCACCCGCGCTGCCGCTTAGCGCGCGCACGCTGAGCGGCAGCCAACTCGCTATCAGGGTCATCTTCACCCTGCTGCCGCCCCTGCTGCTGATCTTCCTGGTGCTGGGCACCATCTTCTTGGGCATCGCCACGCCCACCGAAGGCGGTGCGATGGGCGCGACCGGCGCACTGGCGCTGGCCCTCATTAAGCGGCGCTTGACGCGCGTGCAATTGAAACAAGCGCTGGACGCCACCGCCAAGCTATCCTCTTTCGTGATTTTCATCCTCATCGGCTCCACCGTATTCAGCCTCGTGTTCCGTGCGGTGAATGGCGATCTGTGGGTCGAGCAATTGCTGGTGAATCTGCCCGGCGGCAAGCTCGGCTTCTTGATCGTGGTCAACCTTTTGGTATTCGTGCTGGCTTTCTTCTTGGACTTCTTCGAACTGGCTTTCATCCTGGTGCCGCTGCTGGCGCCCGTGGCGGATAAACTCGGCATCGATCTGGTGTGGTTCGGCGTGCTGCTCGCGGTGAATATGCAAACCTCGTTCATGCATCCGCCATTCGGCTTTGCCTTGTTCTATTTGCGCAGCGTCGCGCCGAAAACGGATTATGTGGATAAGGTCAGCGGCCAATTGACCGGCGGCGTCAGCACCGGCCAGATTTATTGGGGCGCGGTACCGTTCGTGCTGATACAAATCCTGATGGTGGCCCTGGTCATCGCTTTCCCCGGCCTCACCGGCAGCCACGGTGAAACAGCTACTGTGGATACGCCACTTAAAATCGACCTTCCGGCGCAATAAAACAAGCCTTATTTCACGT
Source organism: bacterium (assembly GCA_027438535.1). Classification (GTDB taxonomy): domain Bacteria; phylum Pseudomonadota; class Gammaproteobacteria; order Burkholderiales; family Thiobacteraceae; genus RBG-16-58-11. Next base: position 8,601 of record DAIAMA010000018.1, on the reverse strand, counting down.
GATTGAAGGCAAAGTTGGCGTAACTCAGCTCCGCCACGCGGAACCATTGAAATTGATCGTTGCGAAAGCGCGCCCACGGATCGTATATCTTTTTGAAGGCCGGATTCCGCGCCGCTTCTTCGGCATACAAGCTATTCGCCGCCTTGAGCGCGGCTTGCATCACGTCTTGCGGAAACGGGTGCAGCTTGGCGCCTTCCCGGATCAAGCGTCCGAGCGCGGCGGGATTTTTCGCATCGTACTCGGCGAGCATGTGCAGGTTCGCTTCCGCCGCGGCGACCTCGAAGGCTGCTTTGTATTGCGCGGGGAGCTTTTGCCATTCCTTGGCATTCACCAAAAATGACAGTCCCGCGCACCCTTCCCACCAACCGGGATAATAATAGTGCTTGGCCACTTTGTAGAAGCCGAGTTTTTCATCGTCATAGGGGCCGACCCATTCGGCGGCATCGATCGCGCCTCTTTCCAAAGCGGGGTAAATATCCGCACCGGCCAAAGTCTGCGTGACCACGCCCAGGCGCGCCATGATTTCGCCGCCGATGCCGGGAATGCGCATTTTGAGCCCTTTCATGTCGGCGAGACTTTTAATCTCTTTACGAAACCAGCCGCCCATTTGCGTGCCGGTATTGCCGCCGGGGAAATTCACCACGCCATAGGGCTGAAAGAGCTCGCGCAACAAGGTAAGACCGCCGCCGTAATAGAGCCAAGCATTTTGCTGGCGCGCGGTCAGGCCGAAGGGCAGCGCGGTATCGAACGCGAATGCCTTATTCTTGCCGACGTAGTAGTAGCTCGCGGTATGGCCGCATTCCACCGTGCCTTGGCCCACCGCATCCAGCACTTGCAGGCCCGGCACCAATTCGCCGCCCGCGAAGACGCGAATCTGAAATTTGTTGCTGGTAAGTTTGGCGACACGGTCGGCAAGCATTTCCGAGGCACCGAAAATCGTATCCAAGCTTTTGGGAAAGCTGGATGCCAAACGCCATTTCACATCGGGCTCGACGGCAGCTATCGCTGGTGCAGCCAGTGTTGTGCCGGCGGCCAAGCCGATACCGGCGCGTTTTAAGAAAGTGCGTCTTTGCATATTTTCCCTCCTTATTTTATGAACCACGGGGGACACGGGGAGCACGGGGATTTCCAAGATAGTGCGCGATGCCAAAAAATTTCTTCATCTGCAATAAACGGGGTTCCCCCGTGTCCCCCGTGGTTAAAACGATTTTAATCCCCCGCGATCGTCATGTTCTCGATCAAAATCTAGGCCGTCTGGCGCGAGCCATGCACTACCACAGCGTTGCCGACCGCGATGATGTGCTTGAACATGTCTTTCAAATTACCGGCGATGGTGATTTCTTCCACCGGGTATTGAATCTCGCCATGTTCGACCCAAAACCCCGCCGCGCCGCGCGAATAATCGCCGGTGATCGGATTCACGCCTTGGCCGAGCAATTCGGTCACCACCAGGCCGGTGTCCATTTTTTTGAGCAGCGCGGCAAAATCGAGGCCGCTGGTTTCGATGATTAAATTGTGATTGCCGCCGGCGTTGCCGGTGGACTGCATTCCGAGCTTGCGTGCGCTGTAACTGCTGAGGAAATAGCCGCCCAGCACGCCGTCCTTGATCACTGCGCGGTCGCGCGTGACCACGCCTTCGTTATCGAAAGGCGCGCTGCCGAGACCCTGTTTTACGTGCGGTCGTTCGACGATTTGAATGAAGGGGGAGAATAATTGCTGGCCCAGGCTATCGAGCAAAAACGAGGTCTTGCGATACAGGCTGCCGCCACTGACGGCGGATACGAAACTACCGAGCAGCCCTGCGGCAATGGGCGCTTCGAAGATCACCGGTGCTTGGGTGGTTTTGAGTTTGCGCGCATCCAAGCGGCGCAGTGTGCGTTCGCCGGTGATGCGCCCGACTGCTTCGGCGCTTTGCAGCGCGCTTGCCGCGCGCGCCGTGGTGTACCAATAATCGCGCTGCATGCCGGCTTCCGATTCGGCGATCACGGCGCACGAAATACCGTGGCGCGAAGTCGGATATCCCGCGAGAAAACCCAGGCTATTGCCGTACACGAACAGCGATTCCTGCGTGGAAACCGATCCGCCTTCGGAGTTATTGATGCGCGGATCGACCGCCAGCGCCGCCGCCTCGCAGGCTTGCGCCAGTTCGATCGCCTGTTCCACCGGCAAGTCCCAGGGATGGTGCAGGTCGAGATCGGGAATCTCGCGCGCCAAGACATCGGGCTCGGGCAGCCCGGCGAAGGGATCTTCGGCGGTGTACTTGGCGATCGTAAGCGCCTTCGCCACGGTATCGCGAACCGCTTGCGGACTCATGTCGGAAGTGCTGGCATGGCCGCGTTTCTGGCCGAAGTAACACGTGACGCCGAGTCCTTTGTCGCGGTTGTACTCGATGGTTTCGACTTGATTCAGCCGTACCGTCACGTTTTGTCCGAAGCCTTGATTCACCTCCGCTTCGCAGGCGGTCGCACCGGCGGCGCGTGCCTGGTTCAAAATATCTTGGGTGAGTTCTTTGAGTTGCTCGATGGAATAGGAAAAGCGGCTAGCGTCCACGTGGGCCTTCTTGAGGGTTACGATCGAATTCGGGAAAGCGGTTATCATAGCAATTTTGGACGCCCCGGGCGATGTCGCCGGGCGATAGCCGTGGAAGTAGCATGGAAGACGAAGCCCCTCTCAGCAAGACCAAGCGCAAGCAGGCGATGACCGACCTGCAGAAGCTGGGGGCGGAACTGGTGACCCTCAAGCAATCCCAGCTCGACCAGCTCAAACTGCCGGAATTATTGCTGGATGCGGTGCTGGAGGCCAAGCGCCTCACCCGCAACGAAGCGCGGCGGCGGCAAATGCAATATATCGGCAAGGTCATGCGCACGGTGGACGCGGCGCCGATCCAGACGCAGCTCGATGCCTGGCGCGGCGTAAACGATCAAGAACGCGCGCGCTTGCACGACATCGAACGCTGGCGCGAGCGGCTGATGGCGGAAGACACGGCTGTGAGCGAATTTCTCGGAGACTATCCGGGCTGCGATTCGCAGCAGCTACGCACGCTAATCCGCAATGCGCGCAAGGAACTCGCCGCCAACCGGCCGCCGGCAAGCTACCGCGCCCTATTTCGCATGCTGCGCGAGGTGATGCGCGAAATCGCACCCGAGGAAAACGCACCATGACCACGCCAATGCTCTTAGTCGGATTGATCAGCGTGAGCGACCGCGCCGCAAGCGGCGTGTACGTGGATAAAGGTCTTCCCGCGCTGCAAGATTGGCTCGGTGCCGCGCTCGCCAGTCCCTGGCGCGCCGAGACGCGGCTCATTCCCGACGAGCAGCCGCTGATCGAGAAGGCCTTGATCGATCTCGTGGACCACGTGGGCTGCCACTTAATATTGACCACCGGCGGCACCGGACCCGCGCCGCGCGATGTCACGCCGGATGCGACGCTCGCCGTGGCGCATCGCGTGCTGGACGGCTTCGGCGAGCAAATGCGCGCGGTCAGCCTAAAGTATGTGCCGACCGCCATTCTCTCGCGCCAAGTCGGCGTGACGCGCGGCAAATGCTTGATTTTAAATTTGCCGGGGCAGCCCAAGGCGATCAAGGAAACCTTGGATGGGGTATTCGCCGCCGTGCCATACTGCATCGACTTGATCGGCGGGCCGTATATCGAAACCCACGCAGGCGTGATTCAGGCATTCCGGCCCAAGTCGGCGCAAAAACCCGTGTGAACAAGCGCCGCATACTTGCTCCCGCGCTATTGCCCCGATACCCGCCATGCTTTAGTATTGGCATGGATTACGATAAATTCATAATTCCTCTATCCCGAGTTTGTAAGGACTATGTTCGATTTTAGTGGGCTCATCAACGCGATCTTGCGCAAGAAATCCGATGACCCCGTTGGCGACTTAAAATCGGCCACCCTCTGGGTTCAAGAGCTGCCGCTCGCGGATGTCCACCGTGCGCATATCGAGATCGTGCGCGCGCTGTCCTCTCTCAACGAAAACAAAAAGATGCCGCTTAAGGAGCGGATTCGGGTATGCATGTACCTGAATGAGAAGGCGAAAGAACTGCAAGACAAGCTGTGCCGCGACTATCTCGCCGCGAGCAACGATAGCAACGCCGCCGAGCGGGCATATTTACCCACGATTCTCGCGTTTTGGGATGAAATGGCGGTGGCCTATCAAATCTGCATCCGCAATTTCGCCCAAGACCCCATCGCGAAACTCTGGCCCACCATGCACATTCTTACCGCGCGCGCGCTCTATCACTATGCCATGCAAGCCAAGTGGGCGCATTTGCGCTATATGCCAGTCGAAGGTGCGGTATGGCGTAATTTGCACCGGCTCTATCTCTTTGCCGAACGCGAGAAATTCGAGAAAACGGCGGTCAAGCTCTTCCCCGACAGCCTTACCGAGACGAGTTGCCTGGGCGAATATTTGCAGCCGTTGATGCTCGATCTCGCCAATCCCGAAAGCCTGCAGCCGCTGCAAATCAATTTGGTGGATCATTGGCTCGATACCTGGGCCAAGAGTATTACGCTGGAACAGCAGTTCCGCCCGCACCGTCAGCTTTATGCGGTCAATCTGGGCGACACCAAGCCGGGGCGCGGTCTGCGCCGCAATATGCTGGGCGAAAAATACCGCTACTGGGGAGTGGGACTGCTCGTGGTCACCATCGAGAAGGCCATCGAGCAACTCAAGAACGGCGAATTACCGGCGCGGCTCGGTTTGGGCGAAGACTGCCGCCTGCCGCATTGCCTGGACTTGATCGAGCTCGTGGAACGACGCTGGTCGAAAAAAAACGTGCAGCGTAAACACGAACGCACGGCGAACGTGAAAGTGGTGCATGTGGTGCAAGGCTTGCACGACATCATCACGCAATTGAAGCCCGGCGCGAAAATAAAACGCAAACCGAAAGGCGAAATGGTCGGCTACCAGGTCATGGGCTATACCGTCGGCGGCACCCCTATCGACATGAATACCCAAGGCAACGAGGAGCTGTTTCAACCGGCGCTGGAACAATGGATCATGGAAAACGAAAGCGTATCGGGCTATGGCGTCACGTTCAACCCAGCCGGACAAAATGGGCTGCGCATCGGCACGCTGATCGGACTCAAACCGGAAAGCACGCGCCACTTCTTGATCGGCGTGGTGCGGCGCATCAACAAAAATCCCGCGAGTAAAACCTACGTCGGCATTCAAACGCTATGCCAAACGCCGATTCCGGTGGAGCTGCACAATTTATCCGGCAATCCATCCAGCCCTTACACCGAAGCCGTATACCTGCTGGAAATGCCGCAAGCGCAAATCCCTCGCAGCCTACTGCTCGCGCACGACGATTTCGAACCGGGGCGCTTGCTGCAACTCAAGGCCCAAGGCAAGACCTATACCATCCGCCTGCAGCAGGCGCTGGATGAAGCGGATGACTATAGCCGCGTATCGTTCGATGTTCTGGCGCGGCATCATTAAGCGCGCATCCTTTGGCCGCGCATTCAAAATAAAATCGATTTGCCACAGAGCGCACAGAGCTCACAGAGATTCCACTTGACTAGAGTGCTGGGCAGGCTAAGCTCGTGGGTGAATATAGCAAGGTTGGCAACCCGATTTTTTCTCTGTGAACTCTGTGCGCTCTGTGGCTAAAACGGTTTTGACCTGCACATGAAAATCCACTACCAAGAACCCCTCGAAGTCGCCCCCCGTGAACCCGCGCGCGCCAGTGTGATTTGGCTGCACGGCTTGGGGGCGAACGGATCGGATTTTCTACCCATCGTCGATCAACTGGATTGCTCGCGCTTGGCTCCGACGCGCTTCGTTTTTCCGCATGCGCCGGAACGGCCGGTCACGCTCAACGGCGGTTATGTCATGCCGGCCTGGAACGACATTATCGGGCTGCATCCAAACGCGCCGGAAGACGAAAACGGCATTCGCGAATCCCTGCGCTATATCGATCGCCTCATCGCGCGCGAAATCGAACGCGGCATCGCATCGCGCAACATCGTACTCGCCGGTTTCTCGCAAGGCGGCAGCATCGCCTTGAATTGCGCGCTGCGCTATCCCGCGCCGCTCGCCGGTGCATTGATTCTGTCTTCGTACTTGGCTTTACCGGAGGCGCTGGCGCAAGAAGCCAGCGCGGCGAATCGCGCAGTGCCGATTTTCATGGCGCATGGCACCCAGGATGACATCGTGCCTTATGCTTTCGCGTGCGCGTCGCGCGATGCGCTCACCGCCTTGGGTTACCGCGTGGCATGGCACGAGTACCCTATGCCGCACACGGTATGCGCGGAAGAAGTGGCCGATATCGGCCATTGGCTGAATACAGTGATAAGCGCTTAGCGCGCCGCTTCGTGCTTGGCCAGCACGTCAAACGATGCCCGCAGCCAATCATCGCCGCGTTCCAAGGCATGCTTCAAGCGGATCTGATAGGTGACGCCTCTGACCGTGAACCACAGATCGCGGCCGCTGGCGAATTCGGCGCTTTGCAAGATCAGCACATCCGGCTGACCGCGCCGCTCATCGCCCTTGAGATAAAGCGCGGAAATGGGCATTTCCACCCCGACCGAATCGATGCCCTGTATGGTGAGCGGGCGGTCTTCGGACTTGGCCGCGCGCAGCAACAGCGCTAGGGGACGCTCGGCGATCACTTCGATGCCGACGTATTGCTGATTCGGGTGGGTGCGGCGCAGACGGCGGATCACACCGATATTCCAGTGCCCTTTTTTCTCCGGCTTCAAACCCACCAGCTTGCCCAGCCGCACCCAATCGTCGGCTTGATCGTCGATTTGCGCACCGTAACCGGCTTCGCTCTCGTTTTCCATTACCCAGCGCTCGTGCGCGATCACATGCTCGATCTTTTCGTCTTTGCCTTGCTCGACCTTGGCTTGGGTACGCTTGGTGACGAAACCGTAGAGATGCACATCCACCATTTCCGCATAGCTCAATTCATCCGACGTGTCGGACTGAGCGCGCAACGCTTGCGCATTGTCGGCGCGCACATTGAGGCAGATATCGCTCAAGCCGCGCACCACTTCAATCGACTTCATGGCGTCTTTGCGCTCGAATGCGCGCTGTACGCGCTTCACCCCGCTCGGCGCCCAGAAATACGCGATGCGATCGAGCAGCTCCAAGCACAAGGGCAATTTGCAGTCCTCGGTCAAACCCAGCTTGGCCGGTAAGGCGCCGATGCTGAGCTGACTGCGCAGGCGATCCAACTTGTCCTTGAGGCCATGCGTTTCCCAGTAACGCTGATGCTCGCTGGGCGTGATCCGGCGTACGCGGCGCGCGCCCCGATTTTCATTCAAAGTGACGTAGAACACATGACGCGCCGGCTTGAATTCGCGCTCCAGCGACATGCCGCTCACCAGCATGGGCAGCCAGCGCTCGATCATATGAATTTGGCGCGGCGTGAGGCTGCCGGTATTGAGCGTCTCCAGCATCAATGCTTGCAGGTAGAGCTGCGCCACCGTGGTTTCCGCTTCGTCCGCCGCATACAGCTTTAATGCACGGGTATCGAATTCCTCGTACTCCGCGAAGTGATACAGATTGTGTATGCGCTTCCAAAGCTTGGCGTTGGTCTCGGTATAGCGGTAGTAGCTCCATCTGGCATCGAGCGAGAAATAAAACAGGGTACGCGCCGTCAACAGCGGCATCATGGAAGCAATTTTGCTGCCGCTTGGATTGCCGATATATTCCATGACATGCGTGTGATACGCGCGCAAAATTTCCTGGTAATAAGCGGATACGGTATTCCATAGCCGGCCTTCCACCGCGCGCGACATGCGCGGATTTTGCAGATATTGGCCGCGCACGAGATCGAGCAACTCTTGCGCACCTTCGTCGAGCGCCGTCAATACCGCCAAGCGTTGCTTGGTAGCGGCTTGATTCTGGTCGCTGTATTCCTTAACCTGTTGCACGATCGCATCCAATGCTTTGACGCTATCGCCCATGGGTAAGGTTTCCATCCAGCGCGAGATGGAAGGCAAATCCGTCAAGGGTGAGGACGTTTTACGTCCTAGTGTGGTCAAGAATTTCAGCATTTTAGTCGGTAAGGTAGGTTATTTTTACTGCTCAATGCGATCAACAGCAGGATTCATGCCAAAACTACCGGATGCTGCCCGAGGCGTATGAATACAGGCCGCTACGCGCGGCAAATCGCCTAATCGCTCGTTTCCGCCCCCCAGCCTATGGGCCAAGGTGGCGACTTATCATCATCTTTTCTTGGATTCTAACGCCCGCGACTTCCAGCGCGTGAGCCGCACCAACGCCAATAAACTCATTAGCACGATAATCGCGATGCCGAATCCTTGGGCAAGCGGGATCACCGCCACTTCCGCTTTGCGCGCCACGGTAAAAGCGCCAACCAAGGCGAGCATGGCGGTGCCCTCGCTGAAGTTTTGCACTGCAATGGCGTGGCCCGCGCCGACCGTTTCGTGGCCGCGCTCTTGCAATAGCGCATTGAGCGGTACCACGTAAAATCCGCCGCAGGCGCCGATCAGCACCAGCAACGCGGCGGCAAGATACAAATTCGTGGCGCTTGCGAATACCCACACGCCTACCCCCAATAGCACGCCGGCGATCAAGGCACGATTCACGGTTCGCAGCGTGACCCAGCGCGCCGCCAGCAG
>DAIAMA010000189.1 GCA_027438535.1 bacterium | reverse complement strand
ACCGGCTCGACCTGCTCCAGTGCGACAGCCGCCTGATCGCTACGCAACTGCATCAAGTCGCGCAGCATCGCTACCGGGCGCGTATTCACGTATTCGGCGTATTTTTTGTATTCTTCATAGTCGCCGTTCTGCACCGCTTTTTGCAATTGCATCACCACGTCCGGGTTGTAAGCGTGGTATTCGCCGCCGAAAATGAATTTCAGCAAGCCGCCTTGCGCCAGCGGTTTCACCGGGTTGAAGGCAAGCTTGGCCAGCTGCTTTTGGTCGGCTTCAAAGTCGTCGAAGTGGGCGCCGGACACGCGGCTCACCGTGCCCGGCAAGCATAAGCCGATGACCGCTTCATGCACGCCCACCGCTTCGAACAATTGCGCACCGCGATAGCTGGCGATGGTGGAAATGCCCATCTTAGAGGTGATCTTGAGCAGGCCCTTATTGATGCCCTTCACGAAATGCGCGATGGCGTCTTCCAGCGATTGCTTGATTTCCTTGGTGCGGATCAAATCATTGATGACTTGGTAGGCGAGATAGGGATAGACCGCGGTCGCGCCGTAGCCGATCAAGCAGGCGAAATGATGCGGATCGCGCGCGGTGCCGGTGTCCACCACGATGTTGGCGTTGCAGCGCTGCCCGGCGCGGATCAGCGCGTGGTGCACCGCGCCCGTGGCGAACAAGGCGTGAATCGGCAAGCGGTCTTTGGCGATTGCGCGGTCGGACAGCACGATAATGACCGTGCCGTCTTTCACCGCTTGCACCGCCCGTGCCGCCAGGTTTTCGATGGCGGCCTGCAGCGTGGTTTTAGCGGGATCGTAATTAAGCTCCAATGCGAGACTGGGGTATTCCTCGCCGACATCTTGCGTGAGATAAATGAATTTCTCATGCGTCAGCACCGGCGAATACAGCTCGATGCGGCGCGCATGCTGCGGTGTTTCCTCGAACAAGTTACGTTCGGGGCCGAAACACGTCTTGAGCGACATCACGATCGCTTCGCGGATCGGGTCGATCGGCGGATTGGTCACTTGCGCGAATTGTTGGCGCATATAATCGAAAGGCGAACGCACTTGCTGCGACAGCACCGCCATCGGCGTATCGTCGCCCATCGAGCCGATGGCTTCTTGCCCGTCTTCGGCCAGCACGCGTATCACCTGGTCGCGCTCTTCGAAGCTGACGTTGAATAGTTTCTGGTATTGCAGCGCCGTGTGTGTGTCCATGAGCGGCAGCGTTTCGCTCTTGGCCAGCGTGGACTCTAAATAGCGCACGTTATCCTTCAGCCATTGCCGGTAGGGATGGGCTTTTTTCAGGTCGTTGTCGATGTCCTCGGGTAACAGCAGCTTGCCGGTTTCGAGATCGATGGCGACGATTTGGCCCGGCTTGACGCGGCCTTTCGCGGCCACATTTTCCGGCGCGTAATCCCATACGCCCACTTCCGAGGCGATGGTGAGGAAGCGGTCCTTGGTCACCACATAGCGCGCCGGGCGCAGGCCATTGCGATCCAGCACGCAGGCGCCGTAGCGGCCATCGGTGAGCACGATGCCCGCTGGGCCGTCCCACGGCTCCATGTGCATCGAGTTGTATTCGTAGAAGGCTTTCAGGTCCGGATCCATGTCGTCGATGTTTTGCCACGCCGGCGGAATCATCAGACGCAAGGCGCGGAACAGCGGCACACCGCCCATCACCAGGCCTTCCAGCATATTGTCCAGGCTCAGCGAATCGGAACCGGTCAGCGATACCAGCGGCCGCACATCATCCATGTTCGGGATCAGCGGGGAGACGAATTTCATCTCGCGCGCGCGCGACCAATTGCGGTTGCCTTGCAGCGTGTTGATTTCGCCGTTGTGCGCGAGGTAGCGGAACGGTTGCGCCAAGCGCCACTCCGGCCAAGTATTGGTGGAGAAGCGCTGGTGATACACGGCGAGACTGGAGGCGAAGCGCTCGTCGTTGAGGTCGGGGTAGAACAGCGCCAGATTCGCCGGCATCACCAACCCCTTGTAGGAGATGACTTTAGACGACAGAGTGGGCAGATAAAACGTTTTATCCTGTGCTTCGAGCGCCTTTTCCGTGCGGCGGCGCGCGATGAACAGCTTGCGCTCGAACGTCGCCTCGGAAACCTCGGCCGGGCAATTCACGAATAGCTGTTCGATGCGCGGCAGCGTCGCTAAGGCGTATTCGCCGCACGCGGCGGGGTTCACGGGCATGCGGCGGAAACCGGCGACGCCCAAGCCCTCGGCTTGCATTTCTTGTGTCAGGCGACCGCGCGCGGCTTGCGCAAGCGCGGTGTCCCGATTCAAGAAGACCAAGCCCGCGGCATAAATCGGGTTGAGCGTAAAGCCCGCCTCTAGCGCCACCGCGCGCAAAAACGCATCCGGCTTTTTGAACAGCAAGCCGCAACCGTCGCCGGATTTGCCGTCCGCGGCCACCGCGCCGCGGTGCGTTAAACACGCCAGCGAGCTGATCGCGGTTTGCACCAGCTTATGGCTTGGCTTATCATCCATTTGCGCCATTAAGCCAAAGCCGCAGCTATCGCGTTCGAAGTCCGGATGGTAGAGCGTACCGTCCAGCCAGCTTTGTCTGTCCATTGCTAGAGCCCTAGAATTTCGGTGAAAAGTCTACAATTTTAACCGGTAAGCGCGCCCGGCGGCAATGAATCCACAAATTAAGCGCCCTTATCGCCGAATAAGAACGCTTAATATGAACGAGAGCATCTCGATGAGCACCGAATCCCGCGAAAAAGGCCAACTGAAAACCGCCCGCATCCCGATCAAAATCGTGCCCGAAACACCGGCGCGCAAGCCGAGCTGGATACGCGCGAAATCGCCGAATAGCCCGCGCTTTTTCGAGATCAAAAAAATTCTGCGCGAGCATCAATTGCACACGGTGTGCGAAGAAGCGTCCTGCCCCAACATCGGCGAATGTTTTTCGCACGGTACCGCTACCTTCATGATCCTGGGCGATGTGTGCACACGGCGCTGCCCATTTTGCGACGTGGCCCACGGCAAGCCACAAGCACCGGATGCGAATGAACCGGAAAACCTGGCTAAAACCATTGCCGCCATGCAACTGCAGTACGTGGTCATCACCAGCGTCGATCGCGACGATTTGCGCGACGGCGGCGCGCAACATTTCGTCGATTGCATCCGTGCCGTGCGCGCCTATTCGCCCCGCACCAAGATCGAAATTCTGGTTCCGGATTTTCGCGGACGCTTGGATGTGGCGCTGGAGATACTCAGCTTGGCGCCGCCGGACGTGATGAACCACAATCTCGAAACCGTGCCGCGGCTCTACAAGGCGGCGCGGCCGGGGGCCGACTACCTGCATTCGTTGAAGCTCCTTGCCGAATTCAGGAAA
>DAIAMA010000188.1 GCA_027438535.1 bacterium | reverse complement strand
CCCCGGCGGCTTGCCCGAGTTCGCTGATGCGCATGGTGTTCTCCCGTAAATTTTCGATCATATTGGCTTGACCTTGGAGCGGCTGCAAGGTTTCTAATAGCGGCAGTATCTTGGTTCACCTTGAGGAGACGAATATGGCGGGTGGCTGCTGCGAAAGCCATTGCGCGCTTGGCGAAAATGTCAGCCCGCGCTTTCGGCGCGTGCTGTGGATCGCGCTGTGGGTCAATGCCGCGATGTTCTGCGTCGAACTGGCGGGCGGCTTCGCCTCGCGTTCGGTGTCGCTGCTCGCGGACTCGGCGGATTTTCTCGGCGATGCGGCCAACTATGGTTTGTCGCTCGCGGTGCTCTCGCATGGACTGGTATGGCGCTCGCGCGCTGCGCTGTTGAAGGGGCTCACCATGGGCGCATTTGGCGTATTCGTGCTGAGCAAGACAGCGTGGCAAATCCATCTCGGCGTGCTTCCCGAGCCCGCCACCATGGGCGCCATCGCGGTGCTGGCCTTGATCGCGAATGCGAGTGTCGCGTTGATGCTGTATGCGTACCGCAACGGCGACGCCAACATGCGCTCGGTCTGGCTGTGCAGCCGCAACGACGCCATCGGCAACGTCGCGGTCATGCTCGCTGCCGCCGGCGTGTTCGCCATCGGGCAGGCGTGGCCCGATTTGATCGTGGCCGGGATCATGGGTACGCTCGCGCTTACCTCCGGCGTGTCGGTGGTGCGGCAGGCGCGGCGGGAATTGGCGGCGATCGCGCATTAACGGGCGGTGGAGCGCCGCAGTGGCTTCAACCGGCATATTACGTTCCGGGTGAATGGGTGTGTGTCTCGTGCAGCGGCGCCCCCGCTGCAATTAACAGCGCGCCCCAGGGTAGGGCGCTCGGTAAAAGGCGTTCCGCGATCACGGCTATGGATCCGCCGCTCGGCACAAAAATAGCGCTGGATAGACTGAGGTTCGTGACCGGCAGCCCGCTAAAAAAATCGCGCACCTCGTCCACAGTGTGCCAGCGCGCGCCCCGATAGGCGCCCTGCTCATGTTTTTGCCGATAGAGCAGGCTGGCTCGATTCAACCAGCCGATGGCGAAGCGCCGCCGCGCCACGCGCACGATCTCCGCGACGGCTTGGCGCTCTTCGGGGATAAAACACAGGGCGGCGATGGACATCACACAGTCGAAGCTATTATCGGCGAATGGCAACCGGCGCGCGTCGCCATCGACCCTGTATGTGCCTAGGCCGGAATGCGCGCGGGCATAGGCCAGCCACTCGGGATTCGGATCGAGCCCCGTGGCGAGCAGTCCGCCGGCCGCGAAGCGCCGGGTAAACCAGCCGGTGCCGCAACCGACATCGAGCAGCGTCTCGCCCGGAATGGCGGCGAGCTTGCGCCGCGCGAGCGCATATTCGGTGTCGCCGATCCAGGCGCCGCGCGGCGTGTGGTACCACGCTTCATAGGTACTTGCTTCGTCTCTATCGGACATCTTCGCTGCGCCAGGGTTAGGAAATAGCAGGGGTGCGGAGTTTTGTCATTCCGGCGCACCATCGCCCGAGTAACTGGCCGTCCCGGTAGACGCGCAACTCGCCGGGTGCAAAGGTTTCCCAGGGCGCATCATCGGCTAACGGCGCGGATGCGATCACAACCGATCGGGCATCGTCCTCGATTCGCTGCTGACTGTGCAGGCGATCATGGCCGTAGGCAAGCAAGTGTTCTCCATCCGACATCAGAAAATTGAACTGGCCATATTCGGCAATGGCGGCGCTACGCAGCGCCAATGTTTCAAACCAGGCATCCGTCATTTCGGGAGGCGCATTTTGGAACGCGCCGGCGATCTCTTCGAGCAAGTAGAAGAAGGCATGCTCGGAATCGGTCTCGCCCTCAGGATAGGAATGGCGCGGGTGACAGCAGCCCAGCGGGGTAATGACCTCCGGCACCTGGCCATTATGCGCGAATACCCAGTGCCGGCCGCAGCAGGTGCGCATGAACGGGTGCGTGTTCTCCAGCGTGTGCGCGGTCGGTGGATTGGCTTTGCGCACGTGGGCGATGATGAGCCGGGAATGGATTTGTTGCGCCAATTTCGCAAATAACGCGCTGCGTGCCGCCGCTTCAGGCGCTTTGCGGATGGTGAACGCATCGCCTTCGAGATAGGCCACACCCCAGCCATCGGGATTGTCCGCGGTTTCCCCGCCGCGCTTCCCAAACAGCGACAACGAGGTCAGCGCGGGAGTGGGTCGCTTACTGCTCATGCCGAATAATTCGCACATAGCGCTAATTCTATAGGTTCACGATCTCATCGGCGGCAGTCATCAACCCGCTTAAGGCCTTCATGGAACTTTTATGGACGCCGGGGAGCAAGTATCCCTCATCCCAGCCCAGCTTGCGCAGCGTCGCGCCGCACACTTGTACATTCAGGCCGACATCGAGCAATTCATAAAACAAGGCTCGGCACGGATTATCCTCGGCCAGTTTCGGATCGGCCAGCCGCGCGCCGTCTTCCACCAGGAACAGCGTCACGCTCTTGTCGTCCGCCAGCAGCGCACCCGCCAGGCGAATCGCGGTCAGCGCCCGCTGGTCGGGCGCATCCGGCGCGGCATGCAGAATAATCAGCGCTTTCACCACGATGTTTTCTCTTTTAGAAAATTTTTATAAATAACGAAGATAAAACAGAAATACTTGTTCGAGTAACATTTTTACCCGGATCAGTTTTTTCGACCGTCGCGGGAAGATGTTCCAGAATGGCGGCCTGTCATCTTCAGACATGTGCATCCACAGGGCATCATCCTCCATATCCAATATGCACGATAGTTCATGCCGATAACGGCTCGCCGGAGCGTTGCCCGTTAACGCGGCTTGCATGTTTTGCGCCGCTGCCTTGGCACGCAGTTGCGCCATATGCGCCTGATGCGGAACCCACGGCGGCGGGGCTTCATGATTGGCGCAGTCTCCCGCCGCAAACACCGCATCTAATCCTTTGACCTGTCCGTATCGATCGACGTCAATGTGACCGCCAATCGAAACCGGGAGACAGGACGGCTGCGCGAATGCCGGTCCGGTCATTTCCGGTGAATAGAGCACGACATCCGCTTTGCGGAAGGCTCCATCCTGATCGATCATTCCGCCAGCGACGAATTGAGCGGGCGCATAGCCGTCATCGAGGATAATCCCGCGCTCTAAAAGCCGGTCGGTGAGCACGCCTTTTTCTCCCGGGCTTCTATTAGGCGAAAAGAAATGTATCTCGAAGCGATCGCGGACACCTCTTTTTCTCAGTGCATAGTCTAGGAGGCAGGCGCATTCATACATCGGCCCGGTACGGCCGGCGACAAAGCCATCGCGCTTGTTGATTTTGAATCCGATGTAGACGATCCCGCTATCC
>DAIAMA010000187.1 GCA_027438535.1 bacterium | reverse complement strand
TCCACTCGACTCCTAAGTGCCCTATGCTTCACGCCCTCCTCGATATCGTCAAGGTCGTGGCCCAGCGCGAGATCGTGCCGCGCTATCTTAAAGTGGCGCACGAACGCAAAGTGGACGGCAGTGTGATTACCGCCGCCGATATGGCGGCGCAGCAAGCGCTCACCGAGGGCTTGCATGCGCTCAATCATTGCCCGGTGCTGGGCGAGGAAATGCGCGCCGATGAACAGCAGGCGCTGTGGGTACATCGCGATACCGGTCTATGGATACTCGACCCGGTGGACGGCACCTCCAACTTCGCCAACGGCCTGCCTTACTTCGCCGTTTCGGTCGCGTTCTACCAAGCGGGCCGGCCGGTGATGGGCGTGGTGTACGCGCCGGAAGCCAACGAGTTGTTCTGGGCCGAAGCGGGTAAAGGCGCCTTCCTCAACGGCGAGCGGCTACCGATCAAGGAACGCGTGCCGCAGAGCTTGCGCCATGCCATGGCCGGTGTGGATTTGAAGCGGCTACAACCCAAGCTCGCCTCGGCGCTGGCCGCGCACCCGCCGTATGTCTCGCAGCGCAATTTCGGTTCCAGCGCGCTGGATTGGTGCTATGTGGCGGCCGGCCGGCTCGATATTTATCTGCACGGCGGCCAAAAATTGTGGGACTACGCCGCCGGTGCGCTGATACTGCAAGAAGCCGGCGGCGCGTTCTGCACCCTGGAGTCGGACGATTTCTGGGACGGCGAGCCGTGGCAGCGTTCCGTCATCTGCGCCTGGGATAAGGCCATTTTCGGCCACTGGCGGGATTGGATACGCGCCCACCAATAAGCTTGCCGCTTATACTTTATTTTATCCAAGGCATTGAAACAACTTATCAATTCTTCTATTGCCAAGCCTTCACCATCTAGGGGATAATTTTAGTTTTCGCTAAAACACGTTCGCTAGCGGTCAAAATCGCGTAAAAGCCTAGCGGGCAAGCTGGAACACCGGCTGTCGATCCCGAAGTTCCTCCAGCAACACAGAATATATCCTGACGGCATTTTTCTGCCGGCGGGCAGGGTTTCGCAACAAAATATAAGGACTCAAGTTATGGCAACTCGTGCTGAATTATGCAATGCGATCCGCATGCTTTCCGTGGATGCGGTGCAGAAAGCCAACTCCGGCCACCCCGGTGCGCCCATGGGCATGGCGGAAATCGCCGAAGTCTTGTGGAACCACCATCTGCGCCACAATCCGGCCAATCCGAAATGGGCGGACCGCGACCGTTTCGTATTCTCCAACGGCCACGGCTCCATGCTCTTGTATTCGCTGCTGCACCTGACCGGCTACGATCTGCCGATGGATGAATTGAAGCGCTTCCGCCAATTGCATTCCAAGACGCCCGGCCATCCCGAGTATGGTTACGCGCCCGGCGTGGAGACCACTACCGGCCCGCTCGGTCAAGGCATTAGCAATGCCGTGGGCATGGCGCTCGCCGAGCGTTTGCTGGCGCAAGAATTCAACAAACCCGGGCATGAAATCGTCAACCATTACACCTACGCCTTCCTGGGCGACGGCTGCATGATGGAAGGCATTTCCCACGAAGCCTGCGCGTTGGCCGGCACCTGGGGCCTGGGCAAGCTGATCGCGTTCTACGACGACAACGGCATCTCCATCGACGGCCACGTCGAAGCGTGGTTCACCGACGACACCGCGAAGCGCTTCGAGGCGTATCACTGGCATGTGATCCGCAATGTCGACGGGCATAACTCGGAAGCCGTTGAAAAGGCGCTGCAAGAAGCCAAGACCGTGACCGACAGACCGTCGCTGATTATGTGCAAAACCATCATCGGCAAGGGTTCGCCCAACAAGGAAGGCACCCACGACGTGCACGGCGCCGCCTTGGGCGATGCCGAAGTCAAGGCCACGCGCGAACATCTGGGCTGGACCTATGCGCCGTTCGAGATTCCGCAAGATATCTACGAAGGCTGGGATTGCCGCACCAAGGGTCAGGGCCTGGAAACGCTGTGGAGCAATAAATTCGCCGAGTATAAAAAAGCCTTCCCGAAAGAAGCGGCGGAGTTCGAGCGGCGCACCAAGGGCGAATTGCCCGCGAACTGGAATGAGCATGTCACCCAAGCCATTAACGCGATCAACGAAAAAGGCGAAACCGTGGCCACGCGCAAGGCTTCGCAAAATTCGATCAATGCACTGGTGCCGGCCTTGCCGGAATTCCTCGGCGGTTCGGCCGACCTGACCGGTTCCAACCTGACCAACTGGACTGGCGCGCATCATGTATCCGCCAAGAAACCCGGCAACTACATCAGCTACGGTGTGCGCGAATTCGGCATGTCCGCCATCATGAACGGCGTGGCGCTGCATGGCGGCTTGCTGCCTTTCGGCGGCACCTTCCTGATGTTCTCCGAATATGCGCGTAATGCGCTGCGCATGGCGGCGCTGATGAAGATTCGCGTGATCTGGGTGTTCACCCACGATTCGATCGGCTTGGGCGAAGACGGCCCCACTCACCAACCGGTGGAGCAAACGGCCACTTTGCGTCTGATGCCGAACATGGATGTCTGGCGCCCGTGCGACACGGTGGAAACCATGGTCGGCTGGGCCGCCAGCGTGGAGCGCCATAGCGGCCCCAGCAGCCTCATTCTCAGCCGTCAAAATCTGCCGTTCCAAAAACGCAGCGCGGATCAAATCGCGGCGATTCGCAAAGGCGGCTATGTGTTGTCCGACGCGGCCAACCCGAAAGTCGTGCTGATCGCTACCGGCTCCGAAGTCGGCTTGGCGATGGGCGCGCAGAAAGTGTTGGCGGAACAAGGCGTGGCCGCCCGCGTGGTTTCCATGCCCTGCACCAGCGTCTTCGACCGCCAAGACGAAGCCTACAAAACCAGCGTATTGCCGAAAGGCGTGAAACGCGTGGCGATCGAGGCCGGCGTCACCGATTTCTGGCGTAAATACGTGGGCCTGGAAGGCGCGGTAGTCGGCATCAATACCTTCGGCGAGTCCGCGCCGGCAGGCGATCTGTTCAAACACTTCGGCTTTACCGTCGAGAATGTGGTGAATACCGCTAAGGCCGTTCTGTAAAAATCATTAGCCACAGAGGGGGCACAGAGTTCACAGAGAAAACCTCTGTGTGCTCCGTGATCTCTGTGGCAAAGAATTTGTTTTTCTACTTTAAGGAGCAATAACCATGGCAATTAAAGTCGGTATTAACGGCTTCGGCCGCATCGGCCGTATGGTCTTCCGCGCGGTCGCGAAAGACTTCAAAGACATCGAAATCGTCGCCATCAACGACCTGCTCGACCCAGAGTATCTGGCGTATATGCTGAAGTACGACTCCGTGCACGGCCGCTTCAATGGCGATATCGCCATTGAAGGCGGCAAGATGGTGGTGAAC
>DAIAMA010000186.1 GCA_027438535.1 bacterium | reverse complement strand
CGAGCGCCATTTTCGCTTCGTCGTTCAACCCGGCCTTGGCGGGGGCGGGTGCCGTTTGGCAAGCCGACAGGGAAAGTGCGCCGGCGATGGCGGCGGCGATCAAAAATTGTTTCTGCATTGTTTAACCTCCTTGTGGTTGGTGAACCTTTTATTGAATCTGGCTTGGTGTCGCCTGATCGGTAACCATACCCGCTTAGCAAAAATTCGTCAATTATATGCAACTGCCGCGAGCCGCCGTTTTACCGGGCTAGGGCATTCCCGTATAATGCCGTTTTGGACAGGGATCTACCATGCGTATTCACCAAAAAGCCCTTACCTTCGACGACGTTCTGCTGGTTCCTGCCTATTCGAATGTCCTGCCGCGGGATGTCAGTCTCAAAACCCGGCTCACGCGCGATATCGAGCTCAACATTCCGCTTGTCTCCGCCGCGATGGACACCGTGACCGAAGCGCGGCTGGCGATCACCGTGGCGCAAGAAGGCGGCATCGGCATTATTCACAAGAATATGACCCCGCAAGCACAAGCGGCGCAAGTACTGCAAGTCAAACGCTTTGAAAGCGGGGTGGTCAAAGATCCCGTGACCATCGCGCCCGATATGACGGTGCGCGACGTATTGCAACTGACGCGCATGCATAAAATATCCGGCCTGCCGGTGGTGGACGGCGCCAAAGTGGTGGGTATCGTCACCAACCGCGATTTGCGCTTCGAGACCAATCTCGACCAGCCGATCAAAAACATCATGACCCCCAAAGAGCGGCTGGTGACGGTGAAGGAAGGCACATCGCGCGAAGAGGCCAAGGCATTGATGCACCAATATCGCCTGGAGCGCGTGCTGGTGGTCAATAGCGAGTTCGAGTTGTGCGGCCTAGTGACGGTGAAAGACATTCAAAAATCCACCGAACATCCGCTGGCCTGCAAGGATCAACTGGGCCGCTTGCGCGTGGGCGCCGCGGTGGGCGTGGGCGAGGGCACCAACCAGCGCGTGGAAGCCTTGGTGGAAGCCGGCGTGGATGTCATCGTGGTCGATACCGCGCATGGCCACTCGCAAGGCGTGCTCGACCGCGTTAAGTGGATTAAGCGTCATTTTCCGCAAGTGCAAGTCATCGGCGGCAATATCGCTACCGCCGATGCGGCGCGTGCGCTGGTCGATCAAGGCGCGGATGGCGTCAAAGTCGGCATCGGCCCCGGCTCGATTTGCACCACGCGCATCGTCGCCGGTGTGGGCGTACCGCAAATCAGCGCGGTGGCGAATGTGGCGGAAGCGCTTAAAGCCGACGGCGTGCCGCTGATCGCCGATGGCGGCATACGCTACTCGGGCGACATTTCCAAAGCCATTGCCGCCGGCGCGCATGTGGTGATGCTGGGCGGTTTGCTGGCCGGCACCGAAGAAGCGCCGGGCGATATCGAATTGTTCCAAGGCCGCTCATATAAATCCTACCGCGGCATGGGTTCGCTGGGTGCGATGCAGCAAGGCTCGAGCGACCGCTACTTTCAGGAAACCGAAGCCAACAAAGACAAGCTGGTGCCGGAAGGCGTGGAGGGCCGCGTACCTTACAAGGGCACGGCGGTCAGCGTCATCCATCAACTGATGGGCGGCTTGCGCGCCAGCATGGGTTATGTCGGCTGCGAGAGCATCGCCATCATGCGCGAGCGCGCGGGCTTCGTCGAAATCACCTCCGCCGGCGTCAAGGAATCCCATGTGCATGACGTGCAAATCGTCAAGGAAGCGCCGAATTATCGCGTGGAGTGAAGCCGCGAGCAGGTGCATCCTGTTCATCACCTCCCGTTTTCTCTTCGCTTCCGCCTTACATCTCAAGAAAAAGCCATGCACGACAAAATTTTGATTCTCGACTTCGGTTCCCAATACACCCAATTGATCGCGCGCCGGGTACGCGAAACCAGCGTTTATTGCGAACTGCATCCTAACGACGTCAGCGCGCAATTCATTCGCGACTTCAATCCCAAAGGCATTATTCTTTCCGGCGGCCCGGCTTCGGTGTACGAGGCAGAAACGCCGCGCGCGCCGGATTGCGTGTTCACATTGGGTGTACCGGTGCTCGGGATTTGCTACGGCATGCAGACCATGGCGGCGCAATTGGGCGGCCAGGTGGAGAGCGCATCGCGCCGCGAATTCGGTTATGCCGAAGTGCGCGCACGCGGCCATTCGGCGCTGCTGCGCGATATTCAAGATCGCGTGGATGCGGACGGCAAAGCTTTTCTCGATGTATGGATGAGCCACGGCGATAAAGTCACCGCCTTGCCGAGTGGCTTCAAAGTCATCGCCGACAATGCCGCGACGCCGATCGCCGGTATGGCGGATGAAGCGCGGCGTTTTTACGGCGTGCAATTCCATCCCGAAGTGACGCACACCTTGCAAGGCAAGGCGATCATCGAGCGCTTCGTGCACGATATCTGCGCTTGCGGGCACGATTGGAATATGCCGGATTATGTCGAAGAAGCCATCGGCAAAATTCGCTCCGAAGTTGGCACGGACGAAGTGATTTTAGGCCTGTCCGGCGGCGTGGATTCGTCGGTGGTGGCGGCGCTGCTGCATCGCGCCATCGGCACGCAATTGACCTGCGTGTTCGTGGACAATGGTTTGCTCCGGCTCAACGAAGCCGAGCAAGTGATGCAAACCTTCGCCCAAAATTTAGGCGTGAAAGTGATTCATGTCGATGCTTGCGACGACTTCATGAACCCGCTCGGCGGCGTGACCGATCCGGAGCAAAAACGCAAAATCATCGGCCGCGAATTCGTGGAGGTATTCCAGCGCGAAGCGGCTAAGCTCCCCAAGGCGAAATGGCTGGCCCAAGGCACCATTTATCCGGACGTGATCGAATCCGCCAGCGCCAAAACTAAAAAAGCGCACACCATTAAATCGCACCACAACGTCGGCGGCTTGCCCGAAACACTGCACTTGAAATTATTGGAACCGCTGCGCGAATTGTTTAAGGACGAAGTGCGCGAACTCGGCGTCGCGCTGGGCTTGCCGCACGATATGGTGTATCGCCACCCCTTTCCCGGTCCCGGCCTGGGCGTGCGCATCCTGGGCGAAGTGAAGCGCGAATATGCGGATTTGCTGCGCCACGCCGACGCGATTTTTATCGAAGAACTGCGCGCTGCCGGCTGGTATGAAAAAACCTCGCAAGCCTTCGCGGTCTTCCTGCCGGTGAAGTCGGTGGGGGTGATGGGCGACGGCCGTACTTACGATTACGTGGTCGCGCTGCGTGCCGTGCAAACCCAAGATTTCATGACCGCGCACTGGGCCGAGCTGCCCTATACGCTGCTCGGTAAACTCTCCAACCGTATTATCAATGATGTTCGCGGCATTAACCGCGTCGTCTACGATGTCTCGGGGAAACCGCCGGCCA
>DAIAMA010000185.1 GCA_027438535.1 bacterium | reverse complement strand
CGCCAATATTGGTGGGGTCTTTGTAGGCTTGGCCGCCGTTGGGGATGACGCGCTTGCCGTGGCTGATAGTGCTTTGCAGGGCCGGGTCGTTCCAGTCGTCGAAGCTTTCTTGGGTGGGGTTGAGCAGTTCGATGCGGGTGTGGCCGGCGACATCGGTGCCGGCCTTGGCATAGGCCGCGGCCAGTTCGGCGCTGTCGCGCCCGCCGCCGTAGAGGGGGATCAGCGCCTTGATGTAGGCTTGCCGGATTTCGTCCTGATTGGCGTTGGTCATGCTGCCGGCGCGCGCGGCCATGAAGGTGGCGTAGTTGATCTGGTTCTTGGCGAAGAACAGCATGCCGTATTGCAGCATGGCCAGCCCCAGCAGCATGAGCACCGGGCCGACCACGGCGAATTCGAGCATGGCGGAGCCGCGCTGGGGTTTATGCATGACGCGCTCCTTGTTTGGGCAGAGCGAACCAGGGGTGGTACAGACGATTACCGACTTCGATATTCAACGCTTGGATGCTGCCGGCACGCAATTCCAGCGCATGCGCGGTGGCGTGGCCGCTAAGACGGCTGCGCCCGGCGCTGGCGCGCCAGGGTTTGAGCTGGGAGGTGCAGCGGGTGACGAGGCCGCCGTGGTCCAGGTAGATCACGTCGATGGCAAAGCGCATGAACAGGCTGTGCACGCTCGGGCAGCGGGTGATGAGCAGGCCCTGATTCGGCGCCAGCGCTTGGCGCAGCATGAGTCCGCAGAAGCGGCTTAAAAAAGTATTGGCGAGTTTCAGGTCGAGCGGGTGCGCACCGCTCGCGGTGTAGAGGTGGCTATCCTGTGCGCGCTGGATAGTCATGGCTTTTTGACCAGCAGTTTGTCCACCCAGCCTTCGCCTTGGGAGGTGGCCACGCGGTACAGGCCGGCGTGTTCTTCGCCCATGTAAATAACGGTGTCTGTTTGCGTCAGCCGGATGAGTTTGTGCGCCGCTTTGCTGGGCTGCCGATAGACTTGGATGCCGGGGATTTTGCCGATGAGTACGTCGCCGGGTTGAAGCGCGGTTGGCGCGCCGCCGGGCGCGGCATTGGCGGTGGTTGTGCTTTTAGCCGCCAAGGTGCGCTGGAATTCGGCGTAGTTTTGGTCGATCGCGGCGGGAGATGCACCCGTCATGGTCTTTTGGCCGAACACGAGAAACGGCACGCCTTTGCCGCCCAGCCGGGTGAATTCGGCCTTACTGCTCGGGTCGGTTTCGATGTCGCGCTCGACGAAGGGAATGGACTTTTGTTGCATGTAGCCGGCCGCTTTTTTGCAGAACCCGCACCACGCGGTACGGTAGAGTACGACCTTGCCTTCCGCATCTTGTGGCGCCGCCGCGCCGCTGGGCACTTGGCCGAACGAGACCTCCGCCACCGAGCGAATTGCGCCGATCATGTCTTGGGTGTTGAGTGTTTTATTTTGCAGTACGTTGGTGAGCAGGCCGCCCAAATCCAGGGCATGCGCTTCTATCCCCGTTGCCAGGAGAATGGCGGCAACGAGCACGGAGGATAAAAAACGGGGCTTGCGTGTGCGCATATTTTTTCTCTCAGCTCATAGCCCGGAATCCATGAACTTCATCACGATCGGGAAGAACAGCACGATGAAGGTGCACGGGAAGATGAAGGCGATCAGCGGAAACAGCATTTTGACCGGGGCTTCCATGGCGAGCTTTTCGGCGCGCAGAAAGCGCTCGATGCGGCGCTGGTCGGCTTGCGCGCGCAGGATCGGCCCCAGGCTCATCCCCATGCTTTCGGCTTGAATGACCACGGTGGTGAAGTTGGTGATGCTCTGCTCGTTGAGCCGTCCGGCCATGTCGCGCAAAGAGGTGGCGCGCGCCTTGCCCGCGCGGATATCGCGCAGCACGCGCTGGAACTCGTCCCGCAACACACCCTTGGGGCCTTTGGTCACCGCTTGATTGATCGCGCCCGGCATGTTCAGGCCGGCTTCTACGCACAGGGTGATGATGTCGAGGTAGAACGGCAAGGTCTTGAGCAGTTCGCGCTTGCGCGCGCCCAGCCGGTCTTTGAGCCAGATGGCGGGATAGAACCAGCCGAGCAAGGCGCCCACGGTCGCGATCTGCCAGTACAGGCTGGGGCGCAATCCGCTTTCACTCAACCGGGGATTATCAAACGAGCCGAGCACCCACCAGAAGAGGGTCGCCAGGATGAGCGCGCAGACGATGCGCGTAGCGATGAATTGTGCCGGACTGATACAGTAATCGAGCCCGGCCTGGCGTAATTTGGTGAGCAGCGCGTTGTAGGTTTTGCCGGAGAGCAGGCCGCCGATGTAGTAGCTGATCCACTGAATCGGCCACCACACCGCGCGGAAACCCCATGGTGCCGGATCTTTGTATTCGCGGTCTTCCGCCGGTACATCTGCCAGCGCTTGGCTGATCAGCCAGGCAATCAACGCGGCCGATAGACCGACCGCCACGCCGAATAGAATCGTGATCAAGGTGGCATGGCTTTGCAAATTATCAGGCATGGCTTGTCTCTCCCTTGCGCTCACACATCAATCGCAATGATCTTGCGTATCACGTACACGCCCATGAACTCGAAGAAGCCGATGACCGCCAGCGTGGCCCAACCCATGCGGGTATGCCACAACATGCCCATGGCTTCAGGTTCCATTTTGTTGAGCACGGCCATCAGCACCAGCGGCAACAGACCGACGACCCAGGCTTGCAGCTTGCCTTGGGCAGTCAGCGCGCGAATCTTGCCTTCCATCTGCAAGCGGCTGCGGATGGTGTGGGCGGTGCGTTCCAGCGTTTCCGCCAGCCCCCCGCCGGTCTCATTGGCGATGCGCATGGCGGACACCACCAGGATGGTGGTTTGGGTCGGCATGCGCCGCGCGAGATTGTTCAAGCTTTGCCCTAAGGAAGGTCTGAAGAAGCCCCAATTTTCATGAGCGAATCGCATGCATGATCGTCAGCGGCGGGTTTTTGGTGTGATACCGGGTGTTTTACCCCGGTATCGCTCGCCCTTTCGGGCCATTTCTCATTCATTGGACGCACCTTCCCCCTTGAGATCGCAACAGATGGTGTCGCGCCAGGTACAAATTCGCCAAGGCGCAGGTGGCGAACAGGCGGTTCGCGTTCTTCATGAGTCCCTTGTAGCGCACCTTCACGAAACCGAAGATATTCTTGATGACACCAAAGGCATGCTCGACCTTGGCGCGCACGCGGGACTTGTTCCGGTTTTTCGCCCGCTCGATTTCATCAACTTCACCCTTGCGGCGGCAGCGCCGGTTGGTCATGTCCTGGGCCTTGGGCGCGCATTGCTTGATGACCTCCGTTTGCCCTTGATAGGCGCGGTCGCCCCACACCTTGGTTTCGTCGCCGCTTACAACTTGGCGCGCTGGTTGAGCCACAGCGATCAGG
>DAIAMA010000184.1 GCA_027438535.1 bacterium | reverse complement strand
CGCGCATTATCGTGTTGCGCGTGCTGGGGCGTCTCGGCAGCATTCCCGGTTTCGCCGATTTGATGCGCCATGCCCAAAGCCGGGGGCGGCACTTGATCGCGATCAGCGGCACCGGCGAGCCCGACCCGGAATTGGCGGCCGCGTCCACGGTGCCATCGGATGTACTGCACCAAGTGCAAACCTATTTTCAAGCGGGCGGCAGCGTGAATCTGGCGCAACTGCTGCGCTATCTTTCGGATCATTTTTTGCTTACCGGTTTTGGCTTCGAGCCCGCGCTGACTTTGCCCGAGCACGGCATTTATCACCCCGATCTGCCTCAGGGCGCGGGCATCGGCGATTGGCTCGCTCAGCGGGAACCGGAACGGCCCAGCGTGGGCATCGTGTTTTACCGCGCACATTGGATGAGCGGCAATACGCGCTTCGTCGATGCGCTGATCGATGCGCTGGAAAAACGCGGTATGCAGGTGCTACCGGTATTCACCTCGTCGTTGCGCGCGGGTGGCGAGAATGGCGAGGCGTTACCCGCGGCGTTGCGCTATTTCAGCGGGGACCAGGATTTTAGCGTGAATAAGCGCGCGCATATCGACGTGCTGATCAACACCACCGCGTTCGCCATGGGCGAAATTACGCCCGGCGGGCCGACGCCGGCCGGCTGGGCGGTGACGCTGCTGGAGCGCCTGAATGTGCCGGTATTGCAGGCCATGACCAGCGGCATGATGCAAAGCCAGTGGGAACAATCGGCGCGCGGATTGAATCCGCTCGATGCGGCGATGAATGTGGTGTTGCCGGAATTCGACGGACGCATTATCACCGTGCCGGTGTCGTTCAAGGCCCGTGCGAAATCCAGCGCCGGCGGTTTGCCCACTGAATTGATCGAATACGAGCCGCTGCCGGATCGCGTGTCGCGCATCGCCGGCATCGCGGCGCGCTTCGCGCGGCTGAAGCGCGTGCCCAATGCGGACAAGCGCATTGCCTTTGTGTTCACCAATTCCAACAGCAAAGCCGCGCAGATCGGCAATGCCGTCGGCCTGGATGCGCCGGCATCTCTGATGCAAATTCTGCGCGCCATGCAGGGTGCCGGTTATCGCATCGATCATCTGCCGGAAAATGGCACGGCGCTGATTCACGAATTGATAGCCCGCTGCGCTTACGACAATACCTATCTCACTACCGAACAATTGACGCATGCCGCCGGACGCGTGCCGGCGGCGCAATATGCGGCGTGGTTCGACGATTTGCCGGGCGGGATGCAGGAGAAGATCGCGGCGCAATGGGGCGCGCCGCCGGGTACGGCTTACGTGCATGACGGCCATCTCGCGCTGGCGGGTATCGAGCTGGGCAACGCCTTCGTGGCGCTGCAACCGCCGCGCGGTTACGGCATGGATCCGGATGCGATTTACCATCAGCCCGACTTGCCGCCGACCCACCATTACTACGCGCTGTATCGCTGGTTGCGTGACGAATGGCGCGCCGATGCCATTGTGCATGTGGGCAAGCACGGCACGCTCGAATGGTTGCCGGGCAAAGGCGTGGGCTTGTCGGAAAATTGTTTTCCGGATGCGCTCTTGGCCGATATGCCCCTGTTTTACCCCTTCATCATCAATGACCCCGGCGAGGGCGCGCAGGCCAAGCGCCGCGCGCATGCGGTCGTCGTCGATCACCTGACGCCGCCGATGACCACCGCCGACACCTATGGCGCCTTGGCGCAACTGACGCAACTGGTGGATGAATACTATCAAGTGGAAATACTCGACCCCGCTAAGCTGCCGCTGCTGCAACAGCAGATATGGAGCCTGGTGAAAAAAACTAACCTGGACGTTGACCTGCAAGCCAGACTGCTGCATCACGATCACGATCACGATCATGATCATGAGCACGATCATGAGCACGAGCACGACGCAAATCTTCCGGACGCGCTGGCTAATATGGGCGGGGCGGACGTCGCGCATCTGATCGAAGACCTGGACGGCTATCTGTGCGAACTGGGCGCGGCACAGATCCGGGACGGTTTGCATACGCTGGGCCAGGCGCCCGAAGCCGGGCAAAGGATAGATATGCTGGTGTCGCTCACGCGCCTGCCGAATCAGGATATTCCCGGCCTGCAGGCAGAAGTGGCGCGGCTGTTCGGTTTGAAAATCGAGATGCTGCTGGATCACAAAGGGCGGCGCCTGAATGTGGTTGGCGATCTGGCGCGCTTGGCCGAGCGGCCCGTCGTCACGCGCGCCGATGCGCTTGAAGCGATCGATGCGCTGTGCCGCAAGCTGTTCGCCGAATTGGATGCGCAAGGCTATCTTGCCTCGGCTATCGATGCGGTATTGGAGCGGGTATTTAACGGGATGAATGCCGCGAACAAGCCGCTGTTGCAAACGCTTAACCATTCGCACGGCAGTGTGCTGGCGCAAGGGAAAGCGCATCGGGCGAAGGCCGGCATGACGCGCACGGTGCCGGTTAAGGTCGCGCATAAAGAAACTTCGTCAGGCGCCGACCGCTTCGCCGGATTGCGCCGGGTGCTGGATTTTGCTTGCCGTGAGTTGGTGCCGAATCTCGCGCGCGCCTCGGACGAGATCGATAATTTGCTGCGTGGCTTGGCCGGCGGTTATGTGCCGGCGGGACCCAGCGGATCGCCGACGCGCGGCATGGCGCATATTCTGCCGACGGGGCGCAATTTTTACTCCGTCGATCCGCGCAGCGTGCCCTCGCAGTCGGCATGGCGCGTCGGCCAGCAGCTTGCGCATGAGGTGCTGACGCGCTATGTGCGCGAAACCGGCGCTTATCCGGAGAGCGTGGCGATCAGTGTTTGGGGCACCAGTGCGATGCGTACCCACGGCGACGATGTGGCGCAGATTCTGGCGCTGCTCGGCGTGCGCCCGGTCTGGCGAGCGGAGAACCGCCAGTTGACCGGTGTCGAGGTGATCCCGCTGGCCGAATTGAAACGCCCGCGCATCGATGTCACGACGCGCATCAGCGGGTTTTTCAGGGATGCCTTTCCGCAATTGATCGATCTGATCGATGATGCTGTCAATGCCGTCGTTGCGCTGGACGAGCCGCTTGATCAGAATTTCGTGCGCAAACATTATGTTGCCGAATTGGACGAGTGGGTCGGCAAGGGCGTGCCGGAAGAGGAGGCGTCCCGCCGCGCCGGTTACCGCATTTTCGGCGCAAAGCCCGGCAGCTACGGTGCGGGCATTCTGCCGTTGATCCAGGAGAAAAACTGGCAAACCGATGCCGACTTCGCCGAGGCTTATGTCAACTGGGGCGGCTATGCTTATACGCGCGGCGGGCAGGGGATCGACGGGCGTGAAACCTTTCGCAAGCGGCTTTCAGGAGTCCAGGTAGCACTGCACAACCAGGATAACCGCGAACATGATATTTTCGACAGCGATGATTATCTGCAATTCCACGGCGGCATGA
>DAIAMA010000183.1 GCA_027438535.1 bacterium | reverse complement strand
CGAGTGGAAGAATCCGCATTCTTGTACGTGCGGGTTCAATGGTCACCAGGGCGCCTTGGTCCAGTCTTGAGGCGAGCTGCCGCAGAGCCGGAATCAAAAGACCGGCCATATCTTCCGGCAACACATTTTGTGCGCGGATCTGAACTACGCTGGGACTCTTGGCTTGTGTGGCTGCAAGGATCGCGGAGAAATCCAAGTCATGGGTGAGTACGATATAGCGCTGTGCTCGCGCCCAGGCCATGATTTCGGCATCCGTCGCATGAGTTGGCCCGATCGTGGACCAGTGCTCGGCTTCCCATCCCGCCGCCCGAAGCGAAGCGACCCATCGTGGCGAGAGGTTCATATCAATCAGAATGCGCATCAAGACGCGAGCGGTAGATCGACTTCTTCAGTGCGCCACGCCGCATACTCCAGCGACTCGCGAATATCGTCGCGCTCCAGATAGGGGTAGGCTTCCAGGATTTGTTCCGTGGTTTTGCCCGATGCCAGCAAACCAACCAGCGTGCCAACGGTAACCCGCATCCCGCGAATGCAAGGCTTACCGCCCATAACTTGCGGGTCCATCGTGATTCGGGTGAGGTGCGGCATGGGGTGTTCCTCTTGGATTGAATGCGAAAATGATAGCAGGTATGAATGGGAAGGCGCTATTAACCTGCTTCTTTCCATTTAATCGAGCAACCCATGCTGGGAATCTGATCCTGCGGCCCCGCGCCGGTTTTCGCCACCTGCAGCATGGCTTCAAACAGATCGCGCCGCGCATCCTCCGGCGCGGTGTCTTTGCGCGAGGCGTCGAGCCGGCCGCGGTATTGCAATTCGAGCTTGGCGTTGAAGCCGAAAAAATCCGGGGTGCAAACCGCGCCATAGGCTTTGGCCACCGCTTGCGTCGCATCCAATACATAAGGGAATGGGTATCGATACTGCGCGGCGATCAGTTGCATGTTCTCGAACGAATCGTCCGGATAGTCGGTGGCGTCGTTAGCATTGATGGCAATGGCGCCGACGCCATGCAATTTCAGTTCGCTCACGTCGCGCATGATGCGGCTACGTACCGCCTTCACATATGGGCAATGATTGCAGATGAACATGACGAGCAAGCCGTTCGGCCCAGCCACATCGGCCAATCGGTAGCGCTTGCCATCGACGCCGGGTAACTCGAAATCCGGCGCTTTCCAGCCGAAGTCGCAGATCGGGGTTTGCAGGCTCACCATATCGATATCCGGGGAAAAATAATGGGAGCGCTATAATAACATGCTCAATTATCGAGTTTCCGCATGCGTATTCCGCGTTTTTATTTTTCCGGCACGCTCGCGCTGGGCGCGCGCCTCGTTTTGCCGAAAGAGGCGGCGCATCATGCGGCACGCGTGTTGCGCATGGTCGAGGACGATGTATTGTCGCTGTTCAACGGCGATGGCCAAGAGTATCGCGCGCGCATCGCGCGCATCGAAAAACAAGACGTGGTGGTGATAGTTGAAAGCCGCGCACCGGTGTCGTGCGAATCGCCGCTCGCCGTGCTGCTGGTGCAAGGCATATCGAGCGGCGAACGCATGGACTATACCCTGCAAAAGGCCGTGGAACTCGGAGTCGCCGCAATCCAGCCGATTCAAACCGAGCGTAGCGTGGTGAAGCTTGCCGGCGAGCGCCGAGAAAAGCGCATGCGGCATTGGCAGAATATCGTGACCGCGGCATGCGAACAATGTGGGCGCGGCAGGGTACCCGAGGTGAAGCCGGCGGTGGGCTTGACGGATTGGCTCGCTACCTTATCGGAAGCGCGGGGCGAAGCGCCCAGGGACGGCTTGCGCATGGTTTTATCGCCGGAGGCGGAAGTCAGCCTGCGCGCGCTAGCGCCGCCCACCGGGCCGGTGATGCTGGCGGCAGGACCGGAAGGCGGGTTTAGCGGCAACGAGCGCGCGCTATTGCTGCAGTATGGATTCACGCCGGTACGGCTGGGGCCTCGGGTGCTACGCACGGAAGCCGCGGCGCTGGCGGCGCTGGCCGGCATGCAAACTCTGTGGGGAGATTTCTGAGGCGTTACCGGCGGTAAGTTTTATGTTCGTGTGAGAATGCTATCTATTGATTCTTAAGGGCTAACTGCGGTACTGTGGCGTTAATTACCGTGAGCGCCCGACCGTGACCGTATCCAACGCAAAACTCAAAACGCAAAGCTTCGTGAACTGGTTCCGCGCCGCCGCGCCGTATATTCATGCTTTTGGCGGCCGCACCTTCGTCATCGCCTTCGGTGGTGAAGTGGTGAGCGAGGGCGGATTTTACGCGCTGGCGCACGATGTGAATTTGCTGAATGCGCTCGATGTGCGCATCGTCCTGGTACACGGCGCGCGGCCGCAAATCGAGGCCGAACTGAAAGAGCGCGGCGCGACGATTCAATACGTGGATGGCTTGCGCGTCACCGATGCCGATGCGCTCGCCTGCGTGAAAGAAGCCGCGGGTTCGGTGCGGGTCGAGATCGAGGCACTGCTGTCGATGGGCTTGCCCAATTCGCCGATGGCGGGTGCCGACATTCGCGTGGCGTCGGGCAATTTCGTTACCGCCCAACCCTTGGGCGTGAGAAACGGCGTGGACCTGCAGCACACCGGCGCGGTGCGTAAAATCGATGCGGTCGCGATCCAGCGCCGGCTCGATCAAAATGAAATCGTATTACTCTCGCCCATCGGTTACTCGCCCACCGGCGAGGTATTCAATCTCACGCTGGAAGACGTAGCGACGCATGCCGCGATCGCGCTCAAAGCCGAGAAATTGATTTTTCTGCTGGATGCGCCGGGCGTGAGCGATGCCAAGGGCCGGCTGCTCAAGGAACTGACCGCCCACAGCGCGGCCAAGCTCGTCAAATCCGCGCGCGCGCTGCCGCCCGATGTCGCTTTCTTTTTGCCCCGCGCGGTGCAGGCGTGCCAAGGCGGAGTGGCGCGAGCGCATCTGATTCCGCGCCACGTCGACGGCGCCATTTTGCAAGAGCTGTTTACGCGCGATGGTATCGGCAGCATGGTGACGCCGGAACCGGTGGAATCGCTGCGCCAAGCCACCATCGAGGATGTGGGTGGAATATTGTCGCTGATCGAGCCGCTGGAGGAACAAGGCGTGCTGGTGCGGCGCTCGCGCGAATTGCTGGAGATGGAAATCGAGCGCTTCTTTATTCTGGAGCACGACGGCATTACCATCGGCTGCGCGGCGTTATATCCTTTCCCCGAGGAAAAAGCGGGCGAGCTGGGCTGCCTCGCGGTGCATCCCGATTACCGGGATGCGGGCCGCGGCGCCATGCTCCTAGAGTATATGGAAGCCGTCGCGCGCAAGAAAAAGCTTAAACGCTTATTCGTGCTCACCACCCAAACCGCGCATTGGTTCGTGGAGCGCGGGTTTGCCGAGCAAGGCGTGGAGGCGCTGCCGCAGCAAAAAAAAGCGCTCTACAA
>DAIAMA010000182.1 GCA_027438535.1 bacterium | reverse complement strand
GTCGTCTTCGGTGCGGCGCAGCATGCCGCGCTCGACCGCACGCAGCATGATGTCGTTGACCGAGCCGACCAGCCCGCGCGTGTACCAAGAAATATGCTTGCGCGCCATGCGCACACCGGTGTATTCGCCGTAAAAGGCGTACAAATCCGCCAGATGATCGACTAATATGCGATGGATTTCGGCGACTTCCGGTTCCGGCAATTTTGCGCCCGTTGCCAAGTAATGCGCGATCTCGCGGAAAATCCACGGCCGCCCCTGCGCCGCGCGGCCGATCATTACCGCGTCGGCCCCAGTGTATTCCAAAACATACCGCGCCTTCTCCGGCGTAGTGATGTCGCCATTGGCGATAACAGGAATGCGGGCACCGGCCTTGACAGCCGCGATGGTGTCGTATTCCGCGTGGCCGGTATACGCGCAAGCACGCGTGCGGCCGTGTATCGCCAGTGCCTGGATACCGGAGCCCTCGGCGATCTTCAGCACAGTCAACGCATTTTTGTGCTCGCGGTCCCAGCCGGTGCGAATCTTGAGCGTGACCGGCACCTTCACCGCACTCACCACGGCTTCGAGAATTTGTGCCACGAGCGGCTCGTTTTGCAACAGCGCGGAACCGGCCATCACATTGCAAATCTTCTTCGCCGGGCAGCCCATATTGATATCGATGATCTGCGCGCCGTTGTCCACGTTGTGCTTGGCGGCCTCGGCCATCATTCGCGGATCGGCGCCGGCGATCTGCACCGAAATCGGATCCACCTCGCCCTCGTGGTTGGCGCGGCGCTGGGTCTTGGCCGAGCCCCACAGCAAAGAATTGCTCGCCACCATTTCGGACACCGCCATGCCCGCGCCCAGCTGCTTGCACAACTGACGGAACGGCCGATCGGTCACGCCCGCCATGGGTGCGACGATCAGATTGTTCTTCAAAATGTAGGGGCCGATTTGCATGGACGCGCCGGGGAAAAAGGTGCTCATTTTATACGCAATCCGCCCTGCGGCAAAATACTATGAATAAATTTTAGCTCGCAAGTCCGCCTATCTCTTTCGGTGGTAGGCTTACACTTCTCGAAATCTTCCTCTTCTCTCGACCGAACGGAACATGCCGCCGCCCCGCTTTGTGTTTGACGCCAGCCGCGAAAATTTCACGCAACTGGTCTTGGGCAACTCCGAAAAAAGGCCCGGTCATGGTGCATTTTTGGACGCCCAAGGCCGGCCCTTGCCTGTTGTTGAATCCACACTTAATCAAGCTCGCCGCCGAATACGGCGGCAAATGCCTGTTGGTGCTGGCCAACACCGATGAGCTTGGCCAGATCGCGCACCAATTCGGCGTCACCAGCGTGCCTACGGTGAAGTTCTTTCGTCACGGCAAGGTGGTGCACACCATCCACGGGGCCGAACCGGATACCGCATTCCACAAAGTGTTGCAGCGCTTTATTGCGCGCGGCGTGGATATAGCGCATGTGCGCGCCTTGGAGAGCCAGCGGCGCGGCGATAGTCAAGCGGCGCGCATGCAGTTGGTGGAAGCGGCTCTGGCCGACCCGGATAACCCGCACATTCCCGCCGATTTGGCCAAGCTGTTGATCGCCGGCAGCGAATATCGAGCCGCATGAAGAACAAAGCCCGGCGTAGAACGGGCGCGGCGCAACATTACACACAAGGGCGGGCAGGATGGCACCGAAAGACAACGAACTCTCGGCTTGCGTGCGCAAGGCCGTGCATGACTATTTTCAGCATCTCGACGGGGAAAAACCCGGTACCGTGTACGACATGGTGCTGGCTTGCGTCGAGCGGCCGCTGATCGAAACCGTGCTTTATCATACCGAGGGCAACCAAACCCGCGCCTCGGAATTGCTCGGTCTCAATCGCAATACCCTGCGCAAGAAAATGCAGATTTATAAAATCAAATAAGCGTTGAATCATTACCATGACCATTATTAAGCGCGCCCTGATCAGCGTCTCGCATAAGCAGGGGCTTGTCGAATTCGCCCGCGGCCTGAAAAAATTCAATGTCGAAATCTTGTCCACCGGCGGCACCGCCAAGCTGCTTGCCGACAACGGGATTGCGGTAATCGAGGTCGGCGATTACACCGGTTTCCCGGAAATGCTCGATGGCCGCGTCAAAACCCTGCACCCGAAGATTCACGGCGGCATTCTCGGCCGGCGCGATGTGGATGCGCACGTCAAAGCAATGGATGACGCCGATATTCCGCCGATCGATATGGTGGTGGTGAACTTGTACCCCTTCGCCGCGACGATCGCCAAACCGAATTGCACGTTCAACGACGCTATCGAGAATATCGATATCGGCGGCCCGGCCATGGTGCGCGCGGCGGCGAAAAATTATGCCCACGTGGTGGTGGTGACGGATCCCGCGGATTACAAACCCTTGCTGTCGGAAATGGATATGACCGGCGGTATCATCGGCGGCGACACCCGGTTTAATTTCGCCCGCAAGGCGTTTTCCCACACCGCGGAATACGATGGCACGATCAGCAACTATTTGACCTCCATCGATTCGCGTGGCCGGCGCGAAGGCTTTCCGCAGCGGCTTAACCTGCATTTCAGCATTGCGCAGGAATTGCGCTACGGCGAGAACCCGCATCAAAACGCGGCTTTTTATGCCATCGCGGCGGAAAAAGAAGCCTCGATTGCCAGCGCGCGCCAGCTGCAAGGCAAGGAGTTGTCCTACAACAATATCGCCGATGCCGATGCCGCGCTGGAGTGCGTGAAGCAATTCAACGAGGCGCCGGCCTGCGTTATCGTCAAACACGCCAATCCCTGCGGCGTGGCGTACGGCGCGAGCTTCCTGGAGGCCTACGACCGCGCCTATAAAACCGATCCGGAATCCGCGTTCGGCGGCATCATCGCCCTCAATGGCGAATTGGACGCGGCAACGGCGCAAGCCATCCTCGAACGCCAGTTCGTGGAAGTGATTATTGCGCCCAAGGTATCCGCAGCAGCGGTGAGCGTTGCCGCCGCCAAGAAAAACGTGCGCTTACTGGAGTGTGGCGCCTGGCCCAAAGAGTCCGCGCCGCGCCTGGATTTCAAGAAAGTGACGGGCGGTCTGCTGCTGCAGGAGGCCGACCAAGCGCTCTACAGCGAGCTCAATGTAGTGACCAAGCGCGCGCCGACCGAGGCCGAGATGGCGGATTTATTGTTTGCCTGGCGCGTGGCTAAGTATGTTAAATCCAACGCCATTGTGTACGCCAAAGACAAAATGACTATCGGCGTGGGCGCGGGCCAAATGAGCCGCGTCAACTCCGCGCGCATTGCCGCGATTAAAGCCGAGCACGCGGGCTTGGCCGTGGCCGGCTCGGTGATGGCATCCGACGCTTTCTTTCCTTTTCGCGACGGCATCGACCAAGCCGCGGCGGCGGGCATCGCCGCCGTCATCCAGCCCGGCGGCAGCATGCGCGACGAGGAAGTCATCGC
>DAIAMA010000181.1 GCA_027438535.1 bacterium | reverse complement strand
CCCGTCGAATGTCTCGGCAAAAGCCATACGCGACGATAAGTACCAACTGGTGGCGATGGCCAAGGGTGAGTTTGCCGCGAATTTCATCGTGCGCAAGGACTCAGGGTTCAAAAAACCGGAGGATATCTTCAACCATACCATTGCTTTGCCGGAGCAAAACTCCTTGATGGCGAAAGTGGGCTTGGCCACCATTCGCGACCTGGGCGGCAAGGTGGCGCCGAGCGATCACCAAATTTAAACGCTTTCCCAAGCCGATGTCGGCCAGGATTTCTTCTTTCGATTTAGTATTGGTCTCGCGCAGCAGCTCGCTCCAGCGCGCATCGTCGATCATGCCCGGCTCGGCGCGCAGCGCGCGCAACGCTTGGTTAAGCAAGCGCTCGC
Source organism: bacterium (assembly GCA_027438535.1). Classification (GTDB taxonomy): domain Bacteria; phylum Pseudomonadota; class Gammaproteobacteria; order Burkholderiales; family Thiobacteraceae; genus RBG-16-58-11. The sequence continues at coordinate 3,074 of DAIAMA010000181.1, read as the reverse complement.
CCAGCATCGCCGCTTCCTGCGAATGCATGGTTTTAAGGTAATGCCGGATATGCGCGCGCGCTTTGCCGGTCACCACATAATTCAGCCATGCCGGATTGGGATGCGCGTGCGGCGCGGTAATGACCTCCACGCGATCGCCATTGCGCAGCTCGGTACGCAATGGCGCCAGTTCGTCGTTGATTTTGACCGCGATGCAGCGATTGCCGATATCGGTATGCACGCTATACGCGAGATCCACCGCCGTGGCGCCGCGCGGCAAGGCCATGATCTGGCCCTTGGGCGTGAACACATACACCTCATCCGGGAACAGATCGACCTTGATGTGCTCCAAGAACTCGATTGCGTCGCCGCTTTCGCTTTGAATCTCGAGCAGGCTTTGCAGCCATTGATGGGTTTTTTGCTGCGCGTCCTTGGCCGATTCGTCGCCGGTTTTGTACAGCCAATGCGAGGCCACGCCGGCCTCGGCGATTTTATGCATATCTTGAGTGCGGATTTGCACTTCCAGCGGCGTGCCGTAGGGCCCGAACAGGGTGGTGTGCAGCGACTGGTAGCCGTTACCCTTGGGAATCGCGATATAGTCTTTGAATTTTCCGGGGATGGGTTTGTATAGCCCATGCAGCGCGCCGAGCGCCAGGTAGCAAGCCGGCACGTCTTTCACGATCACGCGAAAACCGTAAATATCGTACACCTCGGAAAAAGTCAGCGACTTGCCCTGCATTTTTTTGTAAATGCTGTAAAGATGCTTTTCGCGTCCGGTAACGGCCGCCTCGACGCCGGCATCTTTCAGTTTGCTCTGGATCGCATCTTGTACCTTCTCCACCAAGGCCCGCCGGTTGCCGCGTGCGGCCTTCACTGCCTTCGCCAACACCCGGTAGCGCGTCGGATACATGTAACGGAAACTCAGATCGTCGAGTTCCTGGTACACGCTATTCAAGCCCAGGCGATTCGCGATCGGAGCGTAGATTTCCAGTGTTTCCTTCGCGATGCGCTTACGCTTTTCCGTCGCCATCGAATCCAGGGTGCGCATATTGTGCAAGCGATCGGCAAGCTTAATCAGAATGACGCGCACATCGCGCGCCATCGCCAGCAGCATTTTGCGGAAATTTTCGGCCTGGGCATGCGCTTCGGTTTGAAACTCGATGCGATCGAGCTTGGACACGCCATCCACCAACTCGGCCACCGGCTTGCCGAATTGCTCGCTCACCTGTTGTTTGGTGGCGGGCGTATCTTCGACCACATCGTGCAGCAAGGCCGCCATCAATGCCTGCGCATCGAGGTGCCATTTCGCGAGTAGCTTGGCTACCGCGACCGGATGGGAAATGTAGGGATCGCCGCTTTTGCGGAATTGCCCTTCATGGGCGGATTTGCTGAATAGATAAGCTTTTTCAACCAGCGCGACATCGTCTGGTTTGAGGTAGGAAATGTGTTCGGCGAGTTCGGCTAGGTGCATGGTGTCCCAAGATCAAAGCCTACCCGCCGCCCGCCTCAGGCTTGGCCTTTGTTAAGCACTTCCATCCCTACCTTGCCCAGCGCGATTTCGCGTAGCGCGATCACTGTCGGCTTGTCACGGTTAACCTCGACCATCGGCGTGGCGCCATTAGCGATTTGGCGCGCGCGGGCGGTGGCGGCCAGCGCCAATTCGAAGCGGTTGGGGATGTGATGCATGCAATCGTCGACGGTAATACGTGCCATGATGACCTCTAAAGGAATAGTGAATCGGATTATGCGAGCAGGTTCTGGATCAAAGCCCGGTGACGCGCCATCTGCTTCGCAAGCTGTAACCGGCTCGCCTTCACCACCGCCTGCAGTTCGGCTGCGGCAATAGCGAAAACGTGAATATGGAGGAGGAAGACGGCAGTGCCTACACCGCCATGAATTTTACCTTGCAAGTGGAAAATCGCGATCATCTCGCGCGCTTGATGCGCGGCGTCAGGCAGATCCCCGAAGTGGCTAGAATCACGCGGGTGAAGGGGTGATTAGGCGATTGGCGATTAGGTAAACGGTGCACGCACGCCAATCACCGATTACCCAACCACCGTTTACATAATCTAAACAGGATAATCATGACCAAAGCCATCATTAAAACAAAGGATGCGCCTCAAGCTATCGGCACGTATTCGCAGGCCGTAAAGGCCGGCAATACAGTGTATCTCTCGGGCCAGATCGGGCTTGATCCGTCGACCATGCAATTGGCGGAGGGTATCGACAATCAAATTCACCGGGTGTTCCAGAATCTGCAAGCGGTGACAATCGCCGCGGGCGGTACGCTTGCCGATGTGGTGAAGCTAAATGTCTTCCTCACCGATCTTGGGCATTTCGCCAAAGTCAGCGAAATCATGGCGCATTATTTCAAAGACCCCTATCCAGCCCGTGCCGTGGTCGGCGTGGCCTCGTTGCCGCGTGGCGCGTTGATCGAGGCGGATGCGGTGATGGTTCTTGGATAAGCCGTAGGAGCGCGGCATGCCTGGCCCGCGCCGCACGATGCCGCGCCCGATTCCGGCGAACCATTCCGCCGATGCGGGCGATCGCGCCGATCCTATTCTGGCCGCGCTCGGCAAATCGACGCGGGGAAAAATAAGCAAGCTCGGCATTCATCGCGACTTCGATCTGGTTTTGCATCTGCCGTTGCGCTATGTGGATGAAACCCATGTCTACCCGATCGCGCATGCGCCTTATGGACAGTTGGCGCAAGTCGAAGGCGTGGTGGCGCAGGCCGAGGTACGCTTTCGTCCGCGCCGCCAGCTGGTGTGCCGGGTAGAGGATGCGAGCGGCGAGATGCTGGTGCGGCTGCTGCATTTTTATCCCAGTCAGCAAAAAATGCTGAGCGAGGGCGCGCGCGTGCGCTTGCTGGGTGAATTGCGCATGGGGTTTCTCGGGCCGGAGATGGTGCATCCGCAGGTGCGCACGGTGCGGGATGGCGTGCCGCTGAAGGAAAATTTGACGCCGGTATATCCGACTACCGCTGGTCTCGGCCAGGAGGCATTGCGCAAGCTGATCGGACGTGCACTCGGTCTGTGCGATTTGCAGGATACCTTGACGCCGGCGGTGCTGAAGCAGTACCGGCTCGCGGCGTT
>DAIAMA010000180.1 GCA_027438535.1 bacterium | reverse complement strand
CCCGGGCTAAAGCCCGAAAAGACCGGCGCACGCACTGGGCCGCCGCCGAGGAATAGCGCCGCGATATATGCGCGCCCGCTTGCCTTTATCGAGCACTACGATATCTTCAGCGGCGACTTGGGTTTTCGGCCCGGCGCGGCCGGGGGAATATATCCGGCTAAGCGGCAACTCATTCCCTCGACTTTCTTGCCTTTCTCGAACCGAATCGAATGGCACGCCATCACCTCTCCGCTAGCAACCAGTTCTGCCAAATGGAGTCTCACGTTCGTCAGTGAGATGCCGGTAGCCACGGCGATCTCCGCGTCGAATCGCTCACCATGATTTTTCAGGTATTGCAGAATTTCTTTCATAGATTCATTTCCATCCTACCGATATAGCCGAAGTCGTTAATGTGCAGGTACGCCAAATGCATGCGGAATCTTCTTCGGCGGCACCTTGCTCACGCCTGCCAAACCCCATAGCCCGCTTCACGCAGACCAATCGCCAACTCCACCTCCATGTCGCGCGCGCCGTCATAGGGCATTGGGTTATACACCTCGTAGAGCTCGGGCAATAACCATAATCCAAATTGCTGTACGTATCGATTGGACTGGATACCCGCCTTGTGTTTGTCGAAGCGCAAATCGGGACCCAATCCTGTCATGCCGACGTAAACACACGGCTTACCCATGACGTAATCGGGGTTGGCTTTCTTGAATCTGCTTTTGTAAAGAACGTCCTTCGACAGTTCGATTACATAGACGTGGTAGTGGTCGCGGCGTCCCATGCTGGCATTCAAACGCGTACAAATGCGGCTTGATGGCACAGTGTACTCCGCTGCAAGTCCAACGGAAACTCTCCCACTCTTTGCTTTACCCGGTTTTTTCACGATATTGGCATAGCTCAGCAGTTTTTTCCCGCAATCGTACCCAATGCATGCGCGAGCGCGCCAAAATGACACCGAGGTTCCCCGCCTCGCGCAAATCGGCTACACTCTGCACCCTTTTGCACGGCGCGGCCCCTATGTACGTTTTCTTCGAAGAGGATGGCGGCTTCAAAGTCGGCACCATCCTCGCCGACAACACCACTTCGTTCCAGGTTGAAACCCTGCACGGCAAGCGCGCCAAGATTAAGGCGGGGAATGTCTTGTTCCAATTCAAGGAACCGGCGCTCACCGGCTTTCTCGAGGCGGCGCAGGCGCTCGCCAACCATATCGACCTGAATTTTTTGTGGGAAGTCAGCGGCACGGAAGAATTCGAACATCAGTCATTGGGGCGCGATTATTTCGGGCACGAACCCAACGCCATCGAAGCGGCGGGCTTGCTGCTGCGGCTGCACAGCGCGCCGATGTATTTTTACAAGAAAGGCAAGGGGCGCTACAAAGCCGCGCCGGAAGAGTCGCTCAAGGCCGCATTGGCGAGCGAGGAACGCAAGCGCAAGCAAGCGGAACTCTTGGCGCGTTATGTGGCGGAATTGACCGCCTTTACGCTGCCCGCCGAATTTCAGCCGTATCTGCCCACGCTGCTGTATGCGCCGGAGAAAAATGCGCTGGAGACCAAGGCCCTAGAGCAGGCTTCCGCCGCGACGCATTTAAGCGCCTTGCATCTGCTAGAAAAATGCGGTGCGATTCCTTCGACGCACGATTATCACTTCAACCGTTTTTTGCGCGAGTGGTTTCCGGCGGGCCCGGGTTTTACCGATACGCCCGCGTGCGCGGCACCCAGCGATTTACCCCTGGCCGGTGTCGCGGCCTTCAGCATCGACGACGAAACCACCACCGAGATCGACGATGCTTTTTCGCTCGCTAAGCTGGATAGCGGCGATTATCGCCTCGGCATCCACATCGCCGCGCCGGCTTTGGGCATCGCGCTGAATTCGCCCTTGGACATCATCGCGCATCAGCGCCAATCCACGGTGTATATGCCGGGCAATAAAATCACCATGCTGCCGGATAGCGCGGTCGAGGTGTTCACGTTGAAGCAAGGCGCGGCTTGCCCGGCGCTGTCCTTGTATCTCACCATCGCACCGGATCTTAGCGTGCGCGCGATGGAAAGCCGGGTGGAACAAGTGCGCATCGCCGCCAATCTGCGCCATGAACAACTCGAACCGCTGTTCAACGAAGCCACCATCGGCCAAGGCGGCGATTACGCCTATCGCACCGAGCTGGAATGGCTGTGGCATTTCGCGAATCATCTGGAAGCGCTACGCGGCGTCAAAGACCAAGCCCGCAATAATTTAATCCCGGAATACAGTTTCAAGGTGGAGGGCGACCGCGTGCGCATTACCCACCGCATGCGCGGCACGCCCATCGATAAAGTGGTGGCGGAAATGATGATTCTCGCCAACAGCCGCTGGGGCGATACGCTGGCGGAAAATGGCGTCGCGGCGATTTACCGCGCCCAATCCGGCGGCAAGACGCGCATGACCGCCGAGCCGTTGCCGCATCAAGGCCTGGGCGTGGCGCGCTATGCCTGGTCCAGTTCGCCGCTGCGGCGCTATATCGATCTCATCAATCAGCGCCAGCTGATCGCGCATATCCGCGGCGAAACGCCGCCTTATGCGCCCAAGAGTGAAGCGCTGGAGAAAGCCATGTTTGCCTTCGAGCAAGCATACGAGGGTTACAACGACTTCCAGCGCGGCATGGAAAAATATTGGACATTGCGTTATTTGTTGCAAGAAAACATTACCGAAGTGACAGGTGCGATTATCCGCGAAAACCTAGTGCGCCTGGAAAATCTGCCCTTGGTGGTTAAAGCCGTGGCCGTGCCTGAACTTGCCCCCGGCACGCGCGTCAAACTCAGCGTGCGCGACATCGATTTGCTCGCGCTGGAACTCGTTTGCCCCTATACCGGCCTGGCGTGAGCCTGTCTTAGCCTTTACAATGAGGCGATCGTGAGCACCCTATTTAAATGAGCGCAGTAATGGGCCGAACCCGGCCTTTCCATTTCAATCCCCTGCTTCTGCAAGCGCCGCGCACGCAGAGGCATTACCTGGTTTATTTTCTCGTGCTCTCGGCACTCATGCATGCCGTGGTGCTACTGGCGCATTTCACCTTCCCCGCGCACAAAAAATCCGACGACGGCGCGCGCCCGCTGCAAGTCGTGCTGGTGAACAGCAAATCCGCGGCCCGGCCGCTGAAGGCCGATGCCTTGGCGCAAGCCAATCTGGATGGCGGCGGCAATACCGATGCCAAGGCGATGGCCACTACACCGTTTCCGGTGCTAAAAGACGCCGAACCGCAAGCAGAACTCAAAACCGCGCCTGGCAACGCCGCCGGATGCCGCGATGCCCACGCTACGCGAGCTCGGTTTTCATGCTACCGATCTCTTGCGCCTGGATGTCAAAACCGGCATGTCCGGCGCGCACGATACTTGGGAGCGATTCGCGCAGCGGCTAGGCGAATACGCTACGCTACGCGATCGGCCGGCGCTGGACGCTACCTCGCGCCTGGGCGTGCATTTGCGTTTCGGCACGATTTC
>DAIAMA010000017.1 GCA_027438535.1 bacterium | reverse complement strand
CGCCGCGGCCATTTTTAAGCGTGCGAGCATGGCCTGGTGCCCGCGGTGTACGCCATCGAAATTGCCGATGGTTACGGCGCAAGGGAGCGCGCCCCTGGCGAGCGCGGGATTCAAATTCAATAAACTAAACATAAGCGTTGGATTCTAGCGGTTTAGCCGCGCGGCTTCTAGCGGGCCGGAAGGCGTGGCGTGAAACGCGTGGCGCTATTCCGGCGCGCCGCGTTTCACGAAATGACGCAGCCGCAGCCCCAGCACGTAGAGCGTGACGAAATAAACGCCCGCGCCAATCGCCACCAGCACCGCCAGATGCCCTACCTTCTCCCCGGCGCGCATCTGCAGCCAAGCCTGCGCATCTCCCATCGCCCAAAGCAATGCGGCCCCCATCAACACCAAGGCGGCCGCCACTTTGAGAAAAAAAACATACCAGCCCGGCTGTGGCGCATACACCCCCGCCTTGCGCAAGTGATACAACAGCAAACTCGCATTCAAGCACGCGCCCAAGCCGATCGAGAGCGCAAGCCCGGCATGCTTGAGCTGCCAAACGAAAGCCAGGTTCATGAGTTGCGTGGCGAACAGCGTGGCCACGGCGATTTTTACCGGCGTGCGGATATTTTGCCGCGCATAGAAACCGGGGGCGAGGATTTTCACCATGATCAACCCGAGCAGGCCGAGGCTATAGGCCATCAGCGCTTCGCGCGTCATGAACAAATCGTGCGCGGTGAATTTGCCATAATAAAAGAGTGTCGCGATCAAGGGCACCGCGAGCAGCGCCAGAGCCAGCGCCGCCGGCAACGCGAGCAAGAGCGTAAGCCGCAAGCCCCAATCCAGCAGCTTGGAATATTCTTCGTGCGACGCGTCGGCGTAATGCTTGGATAAACTAGGCAACAGAGTCGTGCCCTAGGCCACGCCGAGCAAAGCGGTAGGAAATTCCATCAAGCGATCCGCGTAATACAGCCATGTCACGCTGCCGGTCACTAAAAACGATGCAAAAATCGTATTGATCAGCAGCGAGATTTGGCTAATCGACACGCCGAATAGCGCGGGGCCCATCAGACGCAAGATACGCCACACCCCGGCATCGTGAAAATTCAGCCGGAAACGCGGCAGCAATTTGAGCCTGAGCAGAAATGGCACTTGGAAAGCGAGCTGCAACACGCCGCCCAGCGCCACCGACCACGCGAGCGCCAGCACCGGCGGGTGGACGTGCGGCGCGAGCCACAAGGCGCCGGCGATCATGGAAAGATTCAACAGCACCGGCGTGAAGGCCGGCACCCAGAATCGACTATAGGTATTGAGAATGCCACCCGCGAAAGCGACCAGGGAAATAAAAAAGATATACGGAAAAATAATGCGCAGCAGGGTCACCGTGACATCGAATTTCTGCGCATCGGCCGAGAAGCCGGGCGCGCTGAGATAAATGACAACCGGTGCCGCTATCACACCGATCAACGTCACGATAAACAGCGCCAGGCCGAGCAAGCCGGCCACATCGTCGATCAGTTGATGCGTCTCGTTGAAACTGCGCTTGGCCTTGTACTCGCCCAGAATCGGCACGAAAGCCTGCGAAAAAGCGCCTTCGGCGAATAGACGGCGCAATAGGTTCGGAATCTTGAACGCGACGAAAAACGCATCGGTCATCAGCCCCGCGCCAAAAACGCGCGCGATCACCGTATCGCGCACGAAACCCAAGATGCGCGAGAGTAGCGTCATGGCGCTCATGGTCGCGAGCGCTTTGAGTAAATTCATGGCATACCGTGCATAGATTGAAGTCCCAGGAACCGCGCCGATTATAAACGCTAGGATTGGTATAACGGATTTTTAACTGGATGATTTCGGGTTTTGGGCAGCGCATCAGCATTTACCGCCAGGGCCGGTATCCTAGCCATGATGCAACGCCAGTCATTGCCAAAGGGAAGAATGCCGCTTAGAATGGCGGGTTTTCGCTATTTCCAAAGGGTTTAAGGAGTTTGTTATGGCCAATACGATACAAGCCAGGAAGCGCGCGCGGCAATCGATCAAGCAAAATATGCACAATGCCAGCTTGCGCTCGGAGTTGCGCACCGCGATCAAGAAGGTGCAAAAAGCCATTGGCGCGGGGGATAAAACCGTGGCGCAGAAGGTTTATCAAGAATCGATCGGCGTGATCGACCGCATCGCGGACAAGAAAATCATCCACAAAAACAAAGCGGCTCGTCATAAGAGCCGCTTGTCCGCGCAAGTTAAAGCACTGGCTTAATTGCCCGCGCTCAAGGCCGGGGGCGTCAACTCGCGACGACCGCCGTGTCTTGTTGGGCACCCGCCGTTTCTTGATGCGCGTTTACCCAAGCCGCACCCTCTTCCAGTTGCAAGTCATTATCCTGGGCAAAGCCAACTAGAAAGCGGTAGGCCCGGGCTTCTACTTCTTCTAGCTTTTTGTCCACCACGACACACTTGACGCCATCTAGGGTCACCGGCCGCACGTAGGGCGAATAACTCATCCGGTTATCCGCGCCGAAGGTTGATAGCACACTCGATAGACGTTCCGCCCAATCGCTGGGCCGAAAGGGCCGGCCGGCTTTGGTAATACCCTTGATAATAATGTCTTGAGAAGAGATATCCATTGGATTTTATAATCCGTAAAAAAACGCCCCGCGCACTGGACATATAGTAATTGCGGCAAAGCTTGGGAGAGCTTGAGGTAATATAATGCCCTTGTTGTGACGCCGCCGTTTGAATAAAGTTTCATCTAATTTCGCTAACACTCGAATAATGCTCGGGAAATCGGCTATTCATGCAAGCCAATGTTTTCACTAGGGATATTTTCCCCTTGCAGCGGCGGGCAGTTTCGCTAAAAATATCCGACTTTCTCGCTACACCTTTATCTTAAACCAACACGCTATTGAAGGAGGAACCGCATGAAAAACCCCTTGGACTCCCTATGGGGGACGGTCATTTCCGGCCTGATCCTGACCATCGTCTTATATGTCTTTGCCACTAACTTTCTGATTAAGGGGTAATTCATGGAACATTCGATGGCGATTTTTCGTTGGATTCACTTTATGGCCGGCGTGATGTGGATCGGCCTGTTGTATTACTTCAACTTCGTGCAAGTGGCCGCGCTCAAAGCCGCCGCCGAAGACGGCACCGGTGCCGGCATCACCAAACATGTCGCGCCGCGCGCGCTACTGTTCTTCCGCTGGGCCGCCGTGGTGACGTGGCTCGCCGGCGCGGCATTGCTCGGCCCGCGCTTCGTGCCTGCGTTCACCTTGCAAGCCAGTGTCGCCTTTATCGGCATCGGCGCTTGGCTCGGCACCATCATGCTGTTCAATGTGTGGGTGCTGATTTGGCCTAACCAGAAGAAAATTCTCGGTATGGTGCCCGCCACGGATGCGGAAAAAGCCAAGGCGCGCCGCGTCGCTTTCCTTGCTTCGCGCACCAATACGATGCTGTCTATCCCCATGCTGTTCTGTATGGGTGTGGGTGTGCACGGCTTCTAAAACCTTTATACTAAGCACCTTGTGCGGGCACACGGCGGCATCTAGCCGCCGTGTGCATTTCTATTTACCGAATTTGTGCTCACTATGTCACATTTAATGCAGACCTATTCTCGGCTCCCAGTCGCCTTCACGCACGGCGAAGGCGTTTGGCTATGGGACACCAGCGGCAAGCGCTATTTGGATGGCGTGGCCGGCGTCGCGGTCAATACCTTGGGACACGCGCATCCCAAGCTGACCCAAGTCTTATGCGAGCAAGCCAAAACGCTGATCCACACTTCCAATCTGTATGAAGTGGCTTTGCAGGAAAAACTCGCGCTCAAACTGTGCGATCTGGCCGGCATGGACAAGGTCTTCTTCTGCAATTCCGGCTGCGAGGCGAATGAAGCCGCGATCAAGCTCGCGCGTTTATTCGGCCACCAACAAAGCATTGAGGTGCCGACCATCGTGGTCATGGAAAAAAGCTTTCACGGCCGCACCATGGCAACCCTGACCGCAACTGGCAGCCGCAAAGTGCAAGCCGGATTCGAGCCCTTGCTCGCCGGATTCGTGCGTGTGCCGTTCAACGATTTGGAAGCGGTACGCCAAGTCGGCGCGCACAATCAAAACATCGTCGCCGTGCTGGTGGAGCCGGTGCAAGGCGAAGGCGGCATCAATATTCCGGATGCGGCCTACCTGGCCGGCTTACGCCAGATTTGCGACGAGCATGGCTGGCTGTTCATGCTGGACGAAGTGCAAAGCGGCATTGGCCGCACCGGCACTTGGTTCGCGCATCAGCACACGGCAATCAAACCCGACGTGATGACGCTGGCTAAAGGCTTGGGTAGCGGCATGCCGATCGGCGCTTGTCTTGCGCGCGGCCCGGCGGCGGAGATTTTCAAGCCCGGCAATCACGGTTCCACCTTCGGCGGCAATCCGCTGGCATGCAGCGCCGCGCTCACCACCTTGGAGACGATCGAACAAGAAAAATTGCGCGAAAACGCCATCCGTATCGGCAATCTGATCGTCGATAGCCTCAAACAAGCACTCGCCAACGTGCCGGGCGTGGTGCAGATTCGCGGCGATGGCTTGATGATCGGTATAGAACTCGACCGCGCATGCGGCGAGCTGGTCCGGCGCGCGTTGGCGCAAGGGCTGCTCATCAACGTCACCTCGGACAAAGTCATCCGCTTGCTGCCGCCGCTCATCATGAACGCGCAAGAAGCGGGGCAACTCGTTGCCGGCGTAGTACCGCTGGTACGGGAATTTCTGGCCCAAGCCGCCTAATCATGCCGATTAAACATTTCCTGCGGTTCAACGATCTGACGCGCGACGAATTGGACTATGTGTTCGCGCGCACGCGCTGGATCAAAAACGAATTCAAGGCATATCGGCGCTACTGGCCGCTGGCCGATCGCACTCTGGTGATGATTTTCGAAAAAGCCTCGACCCGCACCCGGCTGTCGTTCGAAGCCGGCATGCAGCAGTTGGGCGGCTCGGCGATCTATCTCAATACGCGCGATTCGCAACTCGGCCGCGGCGAGCCGGTGGAAGACGCGGCGCAAGTCATCTCGCGCATGTCGGACGTGGTGATGATCCGCACCTTCGAGCAAGAAATCATCGAACGTTTCGCGCGCCACTCGCGGGTACCGGTGATCAACGGCCTCACCAACGAATATCATCCCTGCCAGATTCTCGCCGACATCTACACTTACATTGAACAGCGCGGCAGCATTCAAGGCAAGACCGTGGCATGGATCGGCGATTCCAACAACGTGTGCAACACCTGGTTGCAAGCGGCCGAGGTGTTCGATTTCAATGTGCACGTCTCCACCCCGCCCGGTTATGAAGTGGAGCCGGAGCGCGCCGGATTGTACGGCACCGACCACTACGAAGAATTCGCCGATCCGATGCGGGCGGCGCGAGGCGCCGATCTGGTCACTACCGACGTCTGGACCAGTATGGGCTTCGAAGCCGAAAACGAAGAGCGCAAGCGCGACTTCGCCGATTGGCAAGTGGATACCGACATGATGGCGGTGGCCAAACCCGATGCGCTATTCATGCACTGCCTGCCCGCGCATCGCGGCGAAGAAGTCGCGGCGGAAGTGATCGACGGCCCGCATAGCGTGGTATGGGAAGAAGCCGAGAATCGGCTGCACGTGCAAAAAGCCTTGTTGGAGTATTTACTATTGGGGCGCATCGAATGAATATCGCCTACTTTAAAGACATGGACACGCTCTACATCGAACTCTCTCCGGAGAACGCTACGCAAGCCTGGGAAGCGCATGCCGGCGTGGTGCTGAATCTCTCCGAGGACGGCCGCGTGGTCGGCATCGAGATCGAGCACGCGAGCAAACAAACGAATTTGGATCTCTTGCGCGTGGGCAACTTCCCCGGTGAAGTGCATGCCGTGACAGGCGCCGCCCACTAGCGCCAGGTAACGAGGAAACATTGTGAGCGATATCGAAAAAGTCGTGCTCGCCTACTCCGGCGGGCTGGATACCTCGGTCATTCTGAAATGGCTGCAAGACACCTATCGGTGCGAAGTCGTGACCTTCACCGCCGATATCGGCCAAGGCGAGGAGCTCGAGCCGGCGCGCGCCAAGGCCCTGCAATTCGGCGTAAAAGAAATTTTCATCGATGACTTGCGCGAAGAATTCGTGCGCGACTTCGTGTTCCCGATGTTCCGCGCCAATACCGTGTACGAAGGCGAATACCTGCTCGGCACCTCGATCGCGCGCCCGCTGATCGCCAAACGCTTGATCGAAATCGCGCGCATGACCGGTGCCGGCGCCATCGCCCATGGCGCCACCGGCAAAGGCAACGACCAAGTGCGTTTTGAACTCGGCGCGTATGCCCTTAATCCCGATATTAAAATCATCGCGCCGTGGCGCGAGTGGGATTTGCTCTCGCGCGAAAAATTACTCGCTTATGCGGCACAGCACGGCATTCCGGTCGAGATGAAGCACAAAGCGGGTGGTAGCCCCTACAGCATGGATGCCAATCTGCTGCACATTTCCTACGAAGGCCGCGCACTGGAAGACCCGGCGGTGGAACCGGAAGCAGACATGTGGCGCTGGACCGTCGCGCCGGAGCAAGCTCCCGATGTGCCGGAATATCTGGAACTCGAATTTGCGCACGGCGATATTATCGCGGTGAATAGCCAGCGCATGACGCCGCCGCAAGTGCTAGCGGAACTCAACCGCCTCGGCGGCAAGCATGGCGTCGGCCGCCTGGATCTGGTGGAAAACCGCTACGTCGGCATGAAATCCCGTGGCTGCTACGAAACCCCCGGCGGCACGATTATGCTGAAAGCGCATCGCGCCATCGAATCCATCACGCTCGACCGCGAAGTGGCGCACCTCAAGGACGACCTGATGCCGCGCTATGCCGCGCTAATCTACAATGGTTATTGGTGGAGCCCGGAACGCGCTGCCTTGCAAGTGCTGATCGATCATACGCAGGAAAGCGTGAACGGCTGGGTACGGATCAAGCTCTATAAAGGCAATGTCACGGTGGTGGGCCGCGAATCCAAGACCGATTCCTTGTTCGATCCAACCATCGCCACCTTCGAGGATGACCAAGGCGCCTACAACCAGGCCGATGCCGGCGGATTTATTAAACTCAACGCGCTGCGCATGCGCATCGCGGCGAAACGCAAACATCGCTAAAGGGAATACCATGACTCAATTCGATAACGTCAGCGTCGTCAAGAAAGCTAATCTGTTCTTCGACGGCAAATGCGTCTCGCACACCGTGTTGTTTCCGGATGGCTCGAAAAAAACCTGTGGCGTGATCTTCCCGAGCAAACTCACCTTCAATACCGGTGCGCCGGAAGAAATGGAAATCAACGGCGGGACGTGCAAGGTCAAGCTCGCGGGCAGCAATGAATGGAAAACCTATTCGGCTGGGCAGACCTTCAGCGTGCCCGGCAATAGCAGCTTCGATATCGAAACCGTCGAAACGCTCGATTACGTTTGCCATTTTAAATGACCGCAAAAGTGCAATTGCAAGCCACAGAGCTCACAGAGAACACGGAGATTTCGTCGGTTGGCGACCAACATGCGCCTTGCTTATATGCGACAAGATCGACACCTTGCTGTTTTTTCTCTGTGATCTCTGTGTGCTCTGTGGCAAAGATTTGAAAGGATTCAATCATGGCTGAAATGATGTATTGGGAAGCGCTGCAACGCGCGCACGACGAAGAAATGGCGCGCGACCCGCTGGTGATCTGCATGGGCGAGGACATCGGCGTGGCCGGCGGCACCTACAAGGCCACCAAGGGCTTGTATGAAAAATACGGCCCGCTGCGCGTGATGGATACGCCGATTTCTGAAAACAGTTATACCGGCCTGGGCATCGGCGCGTCGTTCTTGGGTGTGCGCCCGATTATCGAAATCATGTCGGTCAACTTTGCGTGGCTGGCCATGGATCAGATGTTCAACTCCGCCGCCAAGGTGCGCTATATGTCGGGCGGCCAACTCACCGCCCCGGTCGTGTTCCGTTCCCCCGGCGGCAGCGCGCATCAATTAGGCGCGCAACACTCGGCGCGCATGGAAAAAGTATTCATGGGGGTGGCGGGCTTACGCGTAGTGACGCCCTCCAATCCCAAACAAGCGTATGGCCTGCTCAAATCCGCGGTGCGTTCGGACGACCCGGTGTTCCTCTACGAACACGAGCTCATGTACAACATGAAGGGCGAGGTGCCGGATGGCGAATATTTTCACCCGCTGGAAGGCTCCGAGATCGCGCGCGCCGGTACCGATGTCACGCTATTCGGCTACAACATCTCGGTGCATTGGTGTCTGAAAGCGGCGGAAATTCTTTCCACGCAATACCATATCAGCGCCGAAGTGGTGGATCTGTATGCGCTCTCCCCGCTCGACCGCGCGGGTATCAAGAAGTCCGTATCCAAAACCCACCGCGCGGTGATCGCCGAAGAAGACGAAGCGCCGTGCGGCGTCGGTTCCGAGGTCATGGCCATCATCAACGAAGAATGCTTCTTCGATCTGGATGCCGCGCCGCTGCGCGTGCATTCGGCGCTGGTGCCGCAACCCTATAATCACAAGCTGGAAATGGCCGCGATTCCCGACCACGAAGACGTGGTCAACGCGGTATTGAAGCTGTTCGGAAAAGCTTAATGCATTAACCGCGGGAACGGCATTGCTTAGATATCCCCGTGTACTCCGTGCTCCCCGTGGTTAGAAAAAAAGGTTTCAAACGATGAGTTCACATTACGTCATCACCATGCCGCAACTCTCCGACACCATGACCGAAGGGGTATTGGTGACGTGGGAAAAGCAGCCCGGCGACCGCGTGGAGCGCGGCGATATCGTGGCCACGGTCGAGACCGACAAGGCCATCATGGATGTGGAAGTCTTCAAGGCCGGCTATCTGGCGGGGCCGCTGGCGGAAATTGGCAGCACCGTGCCGGTAGCCGCCGCGCTCGGCTATATCACCGATACGCCGGGCGATCTCGCCATCGCGCAAAATGAAGTCGTCACCGAGCAAGCGCCGTCCGAGATGATTCCGCATCACGCCGGTATCGCCGTGGTTATGCCGCAACTCTCCGACACCATGACCGAGGGCGTGGTCGTGACCTGGGAAAAAGAAATGGGCGGCGTCATCAAGCGCGGCGACATCGTCGCCACGGTCGAGACCGATAAAGCCATCATGGATGTGGAAGTATTCCACGAAGGTTTTCTGTCCGGCCCGCTGGCCGATGTCGGCAGCGTGGTCGAGGTCGGCCACCCGATGGCTTTTATCGTGAGCGATGCGAGCAAAGTGGTGGATACCGCCGTGACCATCACCACCGAACATAAAGTCACCGATGTGCATCACAAATTGCCGGCTTCGCACGGCAAACCCGCCGCGGCCCCCGCACCCAAAGCCGCGCCGCTACCGGCGCTAAGCAGTGCTAAACCCGTCGCGCGCGCCGCCGGGCGCAAAGCCTCGCCCTATGCGCGCAAACTCGCCGGGCAATTGGGCGTGGATATCGGCGGCATCGCCGGCAGCGGGCCGGAAGGCGTGATTGTCGCCGCCGACGTGCAGCGCGCCCGCCCGAGCATGGCCGATGTCGCGCATAGCCTGCCGCAAGTCGATGTGCCCGGCCAAGGCCGCGCCATGAGCTCCATGGAGAAGGCCGTGTCGCACGCCATGGCAGCCTCGCTCACGCTGCCGACTTTCGACGCTACCATGAACATCGACACCGCCAAACTCACCGCGAGCGCGAAAGCGCGCAAAATCTCGGTGACGGTGGCCATCGCCAAAGCCTGTTCGGTGGCGATGCAAAAATATCCGCGCATGAATTGGGCCTACCAGCCCGTCGATAAACTTATCGAACGCACCGAGCACAACTTCGGTGTCGCCGTGAAAAGCGACGATGGCGGTTTGGTCGTGCCTATCCTGCACGATATCGGCGGCAAAGACCTCGAAGCGCTGCAAGCGGAATGGAATAATCTCGTGCCGCGCGCCCGCGTACGCAAACTGGTGCCCGCCGAGTTCGCCAATCCGACATTCACCATTTCCAATATGGGCATGTACGGCATCACGCATTTCACCGCCATCCCCACGCCCGGCATCGCGGCGATCCTAGCGATTGCCGCTAATGGCCCGCACGGTACGCCTTTCACCATCACCGCCGATCATCGCGTGCTGAATGGCGCGGATGTGGCGTCCTATTTAGTCGATCTGAAACAGACGATCGAAAACCCCGAAACCTGGCTAAGCAACGCGGAGAGCGTACCCATGTCCCCCATTCCCGAAGGCAACTGGGATGTACAAGTGTTGGTCATCGGCGGCGGTCCCGGCGGCGAAGATTGCGCGCGCGATCTCGCTGACCATGGCATCAAAGTTGCCATGATCAACAACGCCCCCCTACCCGGCGGCGAATGCTTATGGCGCGGCTGCATTCCCTCCAAGGCCTGGCGCCACGCGGCGGATATCATCCGCGACCGCGCACACGATGCCGCCAAAGGCGTGAGCGGCACCGACAAACCGAAGATGATATGGGAAGCGCTGGAAGCGCATCGCAAAAATATTCTGCAAACGCGCGGCGAGCTGGCGCTGAAAACCGATAAGGGCGTGAAGATAGACGTGCGCGAAGGTTTCGCATCTTTCGTCGATGCGCACACCGCCGAAATCAAACCCGCCCAGGGCGAAGCCTATCGCATGACTTTCGGCGCGGCGGTGATTGCCATCGGCGCCCCGCCCTTCGTACCGCCGATTCCCGGCGCAAAAGAAGGCGTGCTCAGCGGCGGCGTGCTCACCTCCGATACGATTTGGAGTTTACCCAAACCGCCGAAAAAACTCGGCATCATCGGCGGCGGCGTGATCGGCGTCGAGATGGCGCAAATCTGGCGCGACTTCGGCGCGGATATTCTGATGCTCGAAGCCAAGGACCGCATTCTGGCCGAGATCGAGGAAGAAATCGCCAAGCAACTCACCGCCGTGCTGACGGCGGAATTTCCGGTCGTCACCTCCGCCAAGATCACCGAGATTTCCGGCAAGCCCGGCAAGATGGCGATCAAATACACGGACACGGAAGGCAAGGCGCAAGAATACGCCTGCGATTACGTGCTCATGGCCACCGGCAAGCGCCCCGATACCAGCAAACTTAATTTAGACAAAACCGGCGTCGCGCTCGACGGCGCGGCGATCAAAGCCGACGCTAGCGGCCGCACCAGCACCCCGCATATTTACGCGGTGGGCGATGTGGTCGGCGGCTACATGCTGGCACACACCGCAGCCACCCAGGGCCGCGTCGCCGCTTCCAATCTCATCGGTCATGCGCGCAACTACAATCAAGACATCGATTGCGGCGTCACTTTCAGCCGCCCAGAAGCGGGCTTTGTCGGCCTCTCCGTGGCGCAAGCGAAAGCCAAAGGCATCGACGCCGCCGAAGTGAAAATGCCGATGAGCATCGACGCCAAAGCCATGATCGCTTTAGAAACCACCGGCATGATCAAACTGGTCGCGGACAAGGCCACGCAAAAAATCATCGGCGTGCACTTCCTGGCCGATCACACCGACACGCTGATCGGCGCGGCGGTGATGATGGTCTCGGGCGGCATGACGCTGACCCAAGTCGCCGAAGCCATCTTCCCGCATCCGACGCAGACCGAATTGTTCGGCGAATTGGCGCGGCGCTTGCTGGCACGGCTGCGCCGCACGGCGAAAGTCAAATAAGGCACCGCCCGCCGTGATAGGGGCGGCGCCGTTTAAAACACGATGGAATGACCGCGTCTATTCGGTTGCCGCCTTGGCAATCGCGTCCAGCAAACCATCCAGCTTCTTCGCTAGCGCATCCTCTCCGATAATGTCGTGGCGATGCACAATGTAGTCCAGCGTGTTGTAGCTCACGAACACTTTTCCCTCGGCGTTTTCCCACACCAGTGCTTTGAGCGGAAAGTCGATAGCGGATTTAGGCGCGGCCACCATGAACGGCGTACCGCCTTTCGGGTTGCCGAAAATCGTTACCGTGGCGGGCCGCATGCTCAGGCCGGCTTTCTGCGCGCCATCTGCGTGGTCGATCTTGGCGAACAAGGTCAACCCCTTCTCTTTCAGCGCGCTTTCCAAGCGCGCTTGCGTTTCCTGAAAACCAAAGTTGCTTGCCTTATCTTGCATACCATCCTCGTTTGCGCCACTGTTCCACGAAATAGCCATTATGAACAATCCTAACAAAATTGCTTTCATCTTTTTCTTTCCTTTGGTTAACTTGCCTGCTTGATTTCATACCCGGCTGT
>DAIAMA010000179.1 GCA_027438535.1 bacterium | reverse complement strand
AGACGACCCCGCCGGAATCGGTATCTTCGTAATAGACGCGCACCGGCCACACGAAGGCGGGCGGGGTGGCCAGCGGATCGCGCTTCATGCCTTGTCATCCCATAGCTCGCGGCTGCCGCTCGCGGCGGGAGCGAGGCCGAAGTGCTCATAGGCAAATGGCGTGGCGATGCGGCCGCGCGGCGTGCGCATCATATAGCCTTGCTGGATCAGGAACGGTTCCAGCACATCCTCGATGGTGTCGCGCTCTTCGCCGATGGCGGCGGCGAGATTATCCAAGCCGACCGGGCCGCCGCCGAATTTATGCAGCACTGCACTCAACAGCTTGCGATCCATCATGTCCAGGCCGGCATGATCCACATCCAGCATGACGAGCGCCGCATCCGCGATGCCAGGCGTCACGTGGCCGTCGGCCTTGACCTCGGCGTAATCGCGTACCCGGCGTAATAAGCGGTTGGCGATGCGCGGCGTGCCGCGCGATCTCCGCGCGATTTCGAAAGCGCCTTCGTCGGTAATTTGCACATTCAGCAAACCCGAGGAGCGCGACACGATTTGCCGCAATTCGTCGGGCGAATAAAATTCCAGCCGCGCCACGATGCCGAAACGATCGCGCAGGGGATTGGTGAGCATGCCGGCGCGGGTGGTCGCGCCGATCAAGGTGAACGGCGGCAGATCGAGCTTGACCGAGCGCGCGGCGGGGCCTTCGCCGATCATGATATCGATCTGATAATCCTCCAGCGCGGGGTAGAGAATTTCCTCCACCACCGGCGACAGGCGATGAATTTCGTCGATGAACAACACATCGTTGGGCTCGAGATTGGTGAGCAGCGCCGCGAGATCGCCCGCGCGCTCCAGCACCGGGCCGGAAGTCTGGCGCAGGTTGACGCCCATTTCTCGCGAGATGATGTGCGCGAGCGTGGTCTTGCCCAAGCCCGGCGGACCGAACAGTAGAACATGATCGAGCGCTTCGCGGCGATTGCGCGCCGCTTCGATAAAAATCTGCAACTGCTCGCGCGCTTTGTGCTGGCCCACATACTCGTCGAGCAGCTTGGGGCGCAGTGCGCGTTCGATCGCTTCTTCCTGCTGCGATGCGGGTGTGGCGGCGATGAGGCGGTCGGTTTCGATCATGGATTAAGATTTAGAGAGCAGCTTCAAGGCCTGCCGAATTCCATCGGACACGGATAAGTCCGCTGGTAATTGTTTCACGGCCCAAGTCGCTTCCTTGTCATTATACCCAAGCGCGTTGAGCGCATTGAGAATGTCGGACTCGCTCGAGGGCGCCGCATTCGCGGCGGCCACCGCGGTGACCGCCGCGGAAAATTTGTCACGCAGTTCCAGCAGCAGGCGTTCCGCCGTTTTTTTGCCGATGCCGGGCACTTTCGTCAAGCGGCCGGTTTCCTGCGATGCGATGGCATTGGCCAAGTCCGCCACGCTCATGCCGGAGAGTAGCGAGAGCGCGGTTTTGGCGCCGATGCCGCTCACCTTGAGCAATTGGCGAAAAGCCTGACGCTCACTGTCGCTGCCAAAGCCGTACAACAAATGCGCGTCTTCGCGGATCGCCAGGTGAATATAGAGCGTGATGCGCTCGCCGCTCGCGGGCAGGTTGTAGAAGGTACTCATCGGCACATCGATTTCATAGCCCACGCCACTCACGTCCACCAGCACTTGCGGCGGATGTTTTTCGACCAGCACACCGGTGATGCGCCCGATCATGCCGCACCTCCGATCAAGCGCCCATTGCGCACGCGGAAACCGGCGGTGGGCAAGGCACCCAAGCCCATGCCGCCATGCGCGTGGCAGATGGCGCAGGCAAGCGCGTCCGCCGCATCGGGCGAGGGCGCGGCAGGCAGCTGCAAGAGGCGCTTCACCATTTCTTGCACTTGCTCCTTGGCCGCATGGCCGTTGCCCACCACGGCTTGCTTCACTTGCAGCGCGGTGTATTCCGCGACTTGCAAATTGGCGGCGACGGCGGCGCAGATCGCGGCACCGCGCGCTTGACCGAGCAGCAGGGTGGATTTCGGATTGACGTTGACGAACACTTGCTCCACCGCCACGTGTTCCGGTCGATGTATTTGGATGATTTCGGCGAGACTGTTGAAGATACTTTTCAAGCGTTCCGGCAGGGCGGCATCGGGTGTTTTGATGCAGCCGCTGGTGGCATAGCTGAGTTTGTTACCGGCTTGGTCGATGACACCGAAGCCGGTAATGCGTAGACCGGGATCAATACCGAGTATGCGAATGAGGGCGATCCTCTTGAGTTGGGGTACGGTGCGGGCGAGGCATGCCTCGCCCCTACTCTTCTAACACGGCGGACGTGTAAACGTCCTGCACATCGTCCAAGCTCTCCAGCGCATCCAGCAGTTTTTGCATTTTCACCGCGTCGTCGCCTTTGAGTTCGGTTTCCATCGTGGGCTTGTAAGTGACATCCGCCAGCTCGGCCTTCAGCCCGGCTTTTTCCAAGGCCGTTTTCACCACGCTAAAATCATGCGGCGCGGTGATGACTTCGATACTGCCATCCGCGTTCGTAATGACATCCTCCGCACCTGCGTCGATGGCGGCTTCCATGACTTTATCTTCAGAGGTGCCGGGCGCGTAAACCAGCTGACCGCAATGTTTAAATAAATAAGATACGCAACCGTCGGTACCCATATTGCCGCCGTGCTTGGCGAAAGCGTGGCGCACATCGGCCACCGTGCGTACCTTGTTATCGGTTAAACAGTCCACCATCACCGTGGCGCCGCCGACACCATAGCCTTCGTAGCGTGCCTCTTCGTAGGTCACACCCTCCAGTTCGCCGGTGCCGCGCTTGATGGCGCGGTCGATATTGTCGCCGGGCATATTTTCGGCCTTGCCCTTGTCGATGGCGAGGCGCAGACGCGGGTTGTCGTTGGGATTGCCGCCGCCCATGCGCGCGGCAACGGTGATTTCCTTGATCAGTCGGGTAAAAATCTTGCCGCGCTTGGCGTCTTGGCGCCCTTTGCGGTGCTGAATATTCGCCCATTTGGAATGGCCGGCCATTGCTAAAACTTCCGTGAAAAAACACGCGAATGGTACCATTTGCGCTGCCTTTAAGAAACCGAGATTAAGGAGCCACCGTGGCCGAACCCATGCTCATCGCAAAATCCGAACTCGATGTATTCCTCCTACCCAAGATGGCGAACCGTCATGGGGTCATCACCGGGGCGACTGGCACCGGCAAGACCGTTACTTTGCAGGTGCTGGCGGAGAACTTCAGCCGTCAGGGCGTGCCAGTATTCATGTCGGACGTGAAGGGCGACCTGTCCGGTGTGTCGCAGCCGGGTAGGCTGAATCCTAAAATCCAGGAGCGCATCGCCAAGCTGGGCTTGGGCGAGCATGGGTTCGAAGGCGCTCCCGTCACCTTTTGGGATGTGTTCGGAGAAATGGGGCACCCGGTGCGCGCCACTGTCTCCGAAATGGGGCCGCTCTTGATCGGCCGCATGCTGAATCTCAACGAGACCCAGGAGGG
>DAIAMA010000178.1 GCA_027438535.1 bacterium | reverse complement strand
GCCGGCTTCATTCGGCTCTAGCTTGATCCACACATGGCCATACTGGCCGCGGCCGCCGGACTGCTTGATGAACTTGCCTTCGACTTCCGCGGCTTTCCGGATGGCTTCACGGTAAGCGACTTGCGGCGCGCCCACATTGGCCTCGACACCAAATTCGCGCTTCATGCGGTCGACCAGAATCTCCAGATGCAATTCGCCCATGCCGGAAATAATCGTCTGATTGGTTTCCTCATCGGTGCGCACGCGGAAAGACGGGTCTTCCTGCGCCAAGCGGTTCAGCGCCAGGCCCATTTTCTCTTGGTCGGCCTTGGTCTTGGGCTCCACCGCGACGTGAATCACCGGCTCGGGGAACACCATGCGTTCCAAGGTGATCGGTTTGCTGACGTCGCACAAAGTATCGCCGGTGGTCGCATCTTTCAAACCAACGGCAGCGGCGATGTCGCCGGCGCGCACTTCTTTAATTTCTTCACGCTGGTTGGCGTGCATTTGCAAAATCCGGCCGATGCGCTCTTTTTTACCTTTGACCGGGTTGTAAACGGTGTCCCCGGAATTCACGGTGCCGGAATAGACACGGAAAAATATCAACTGGCCGACATAGGGATCGGTCATGATTTTGAACGCCAAGCCGGCAAAAGGCTCGTCATCGCTCGCCTTACGTGAACCGATTTCGCCGTTTTCGAGCTCGCCTTCCACCGGTTTTACGTCGGTGGGCGCGGGCATATAGTCGATCACGGCGTCCAGCATCGCCTGCACGCCTTTATTCTTGAACGCAGAGCCGCACATCATGGGCACGATTTCGCTGGCCACGGTGCGCTGCCGCAAACCTTGCTTGATTTCCGCTTCCGACAAGTCGCCTTCTTCAAGGTACTTGTTCATCAATGTTTCTGACGCTTCGGCCGCATTTTCCACCATCTTTTCGCGCCATTCTTTCGCAGAGGCGACGAGATCGGCGGGGATATCGCGCAACTCGAATTTCATGCCCTGGCTGGCCTCATCCCAATAAATCGCCTTCATGCGAATCAGGTCGACCACGCCTTCGAATTTATCTTCCGCGCCGATCGGAATCTGAATCGGCACCGGGTTGGCCTTGAGCCGCGCCTTCATCTGGTCATAGACCTTGAAGAAGTTCGCGCCGGAACGATCCATTTTGTTCACGAAGGCCAAACGCGGTACTTTGTATTTGTTCGCTTGGCGCCACACGGTTTCGGATTGCGGCTGCACGCCGCCCACGGCGCAATACACCATGCAAGCGCCATCCAGCACGCGCATGGAGCGCTCGACTTCAATGGTGAAATCGACGTGTCCCGGCGTATCGATGATGTTGATGCGATGCTCGGGATAGTTGTTGTCCATGCCCTTCCAGAAGCAGGTGGTCGCCGCGGAAGTAATCGTGATGCCGCGCTCTTGTTCCTGCTCCATCCAGTCCATGGTAGCCGCGCCGTCGTGCACTTCGCCGATTTTGTGCGACACGCCGGTATCAAACAACACGCGTTCGGTGGTCGTGGTCTTGCCGGCGTCGATGTGCGCCGAAATACCGATGTTGCGGTAACGCTCGATGGGGGTTTTACGTGCCACTTTGAATAACCTTAATCAGCGGGCGAGGCATGCCTCGTCCCTACCTATATGTAAATTAGAAACGATAGTGCGAGAATGCTTTGTTGGCTTCCGCCATGCGGTGCACTTCTTCGCGCTTTTTCACCGCGCCGCCGCGGCCCTCGGCCGCTTCCATCAATTCGTTCGCGAGGCGTTGGCCCATGGATTTCTCGCCGCGCTTGCGCGCCGCATCGCGCAGCCAGCGCATCGCCAATGCCATGCGCCGCACCGAACGCACTTCCACCGGCACTTGGTAGTTCGCGCCGCCGACACGGCGGCTTTTCACTTCGACCATCGGTTTCACATTGGCCAGCGCTTGACCGAATACCTCCACCGCATCCTTGCCGGATTTTTGTGCGATTTGGCTCAAGGCGCCATACATGATGCGCTCGGCCACGGCCTTTTTGCCGCGGGTCATCAGCACATTGACGAACTTCGCCACTTCCACGTTGGCAAATTTCGGATCGGGAAGAATCTCGCGTTTAGGAACTTCTCTACGACGTGGCATATCAACCTCTGTCTAAATGTCGTTGGTACGGGCTCAGGCCGCTTTCGGACGCTTGGCGCCGTACTTGGAGCGCGCTTGCTTGCGGTCTTTCACGCCCGTGGTATCCAGGCTGCCGCGCACGATGTGGTAGCGCACGCCCGGCAGGTCTTTTACCCGGCCGCCGCGAATCAGCACGACCGAGTGCTCCTGCAGGCTGTGGCCTTCGCCGCCGATGTACGAGATGACCTCGAATCCGTTGGTCAGGCGAACCTTCGCGACCTTCCGCAGCGCCGAGTTCGGCTTCTTGGGGGTGGTCGTGTAGACCTTGGTGCAGACGCCGCGCTTTTGCGGGCTGCTTTGCAGCGCCGGCACCTTGCTCTTGCTCTCGTCGACTGAGCGGCCTTTGCGCACCAGTTGGTTAATGGTCGGCATAGCATTCCTTCTAGTAAAAACGAAGGGACGGCGCATCGTGCTGCACCGTCCCATGGCTTGTTCAAACCAGTTGCCCGAGCCGCCGTTAGGCGGTTTCTATTCCGGGCTGGGTAATAAAGACGGGCGATTTTATGGGGATTCCGGCGCCCTGTCAACTCAATCCTGCGCAAAAGCCGTTCGGCACGGGGTGACAAATCATTCGTCACCGTTCATCATGGCGGCCTTTAACCCGGCCAGGCCACGCTCATGAGCACCCGCCAGCAACCCTATAAATACTATGAATTCGTCATGGCCGCGTTCGTCGCGGTCTATCTCTGCTCGAACCTGATCGGCCCGGCCAAGGCGGCGCAACTCACGCTACCTTGGCTGGGGCATGTCACCTTCGGCGCGGGCGTCCTGTTTTTCCCCATTTCTTACATCTTTGGAGATAGCCTGACCGAGGTCTACGGCTATGCGCGCGCCCGGCGCGTGATTTGGGCCGGGTTTGGGGCCATGGCGTTCGCTTCGCTCATGTCCTACGTGGTGGTAGCGCTGCCGCCGGCCCCGGAATGGAAGAACCAGGCGGCTTACGAAATCGCTTTCGGCTCGACTTGGCGTATTGTCGCCGCCTCATTGGCCGCATTCTTCTGCGGGGAGTTCGTCAACTCCTTCGTGCTGGCCAAGATGAAAATCTGGACCGAGGGCCGCTACCTCTGGACACGCACCATCGGTTCCACGATTTTCGGCGAAGGCGTGGATTCCCTGCTGTTCTACCCACTCGCCTTCTACAATTCGAATCAGATACCCAACGAGCTGTTACCGGCAATCATGCTCACGCAATTTCTGGCCAAGGTCGGCGTTGAAGTCCTGTTCACGCCGGTGACCTACTTTATCGTCAACCGCTTAAAGCGCGCGGAGCATGAAGACTATTATGACCGCGACACCCGCTTCACGCCTTTTACCTTAAAAGCCTAAAAACAAAAACGGCGAACATGCGTTCGCCGTTTTTATTCCTACTTCAAGGCGCCGCGGCGG
>DAIAMA010000177.1 GCA_027438535.1 bacterium | reverse complement strand
GCCACGCGCAGCAATTTTTGCACATGTACCGGCGTGGTCGCGGTGCCGAGAGTGGCCACGGCATACGCGACACCGTGCTGCGCCAGCGCCACTACGTCCATATAACCTTCCACCACCAGCACCCGGCCGCTGGCACGAATGGCGTTGCGCGCCTGAAATAAGCCGTACAACTCCTGGCCTTTTTGGAACAACGCGGTCTCCGGCGAATTGAGATACTTGGGCTCGCCCGCGCCCAGCACTCGCCCGCCGAAGCCGATCACATTGCCGCGCGCATTGAGGATGGGAAACATCACGCGATCGCGAAACCGGTCGTACCGCCGGCCTTCGTCGTTCTCGATAATCAAGCCGGTTTCCAGCAAGGTCGAGGATCGCGTGTAATCGTCGAACACTTGTTCCAGGTTTTGCCAGCCATCGGGGGCATAGCCCAAACCAAAGCGCGCCGCGATCTCGCCGCTGACGCCGCGGCCTTTGAAATACGCGATCGCTTTCTCGGAATGTTTGAGTTGCTCGCGGTAATAATGCAGCGCTTGCTGCATCATCTGCGGCAGGCCGGCGGCTTGCGCGGCGCGCGTTTCTTGTTCGCGCTGGGTGCTTTCATGCGGCACCGGCAGGCCAATATGCTTGGCCAAATCCTCCACCGCCTCGGGAAAACTCAAGCCCTGATGCTCCATCACAAAGCCGATGGCGCTACCGTGCGCGCCGCAGCCAAAGCAGTGGTAGAACTGCTTGGCCGGACTCACCGAAAACGAGGGGGTTTTTTCGTTATGGAAGGGACAACAGGCAACGTAGTTCGCTCCAGCCTTTTTGAGCGGGACGTAGCGCTCCACCACGTCCACGATATCCAGACGATTGAGCAGTTCCTGGATGAAGGATTGCGGGATCATGCAGCCAATAATAGCGGCTCGGCGCGCAAAAGGAAGCCCTAGTTGGAGAGCTTGGATCTAACCAGCGCGGATACCTTGCCCATGTCGGCGCGGCCCGCGAGCTGCGGTTTCAGCAGCGCCATCACCTTGCCCATGTCGGCGGGGCCGGCCGCGCCGGTTTGCGCGAGCGCGGCCGAGATCAAGGGCATGATTTCGACATCGCTCATTTGCGCCGGCAAATAACCGAGCAGCAGCGCCAATTCATTTTGCTCGATCGCCACCAAATCCGGCCGCCCGCCTTTTTCAAATTGGACGATGGATTCTCGCCGCTGCTTTACCATTTTTTCGATCACCGCCAGCACTTGCGCATCGTCCAAGGCAATCCGTTCGTCGACCTCGCGTTGTTTAATCGCCGCGAGCAATAGGCGTATCGTGGACAGACGCGCGGATGCTTTATCCCGCATCGCTTGTTTCATGTCTTCGGTAATGCGGTGTTTAAGATTCATGGCGGCAGTCTAGGAGGTTGATCGGCCCGGGGGATTTTAAACCCTTCCTCTTAACATTGTTATCGGGCACGGCGAATAAATCTGCGGCAAAATCATAGCATTGGCCGGTTTGATTGGAAACCAGTGCTTAAGGCCTGGGATTTCTCTCCGATAACACAGTCTTAGGATTCAAAATCGTATTGCAGATATTGTGCTAAACACACCCAACATGTTGAATTATTTCAGATCCGGGCTACGCCTTAAGCTTATCTTGCTGGTCATACTGGGTATCGTCTTTGCGTTCACTATTATCGGCGCCTATCAGGTATATGTCGAAAAAAACAAAATAGCCGAGGAAATGCGCCATTCCGGCCAAGAGCGCGCGGAAATGATCGCGGAAGCCGTGGCCAATCTGCTCGTCGGCTATGACTATTCCAATATGGAATCCCTGGCGGAGCGCATCGTGCGGCAGGACGACGTGCTGCATCTGATTATCCGTAACCGCGACGGCAAAGTCATGGTATCGCGTAACAAACCCAGCTTGCCCGAGCAAGCCACGCTTTCGTTCACCGCACCCATCTTCTTCTCGGGCGAGTCCATCGGTAAAGTCGACTTACAGCTCTCTTTGGCGCGCATGCAGGCGGATCTGAATCGGACTTATCGCGATGTGCTTTTGGCGCAGGTATTCTTCGGATTATTTCTCGGGCTAGTGATTTTCTTCGCCGCCTCGCGCGTCATCGTCAAACCCATCGCCATCATCAGCGAGCATATGAAAAATATTATCAACAGCCAAGAGACCGATCTGCCGGCAGCATTGCAGATAAACAGCCACGACGAGCTCGGCGATCTCGCGCATATCTTCAACACGCTCAATCACAAGGTATTCACGGCACAACAACGCCTGCGGGAAAAAATCGATCTTGCCGGCAGCGCCTTAATGAAAACCAATGAACAATTGCAGCAGCGCTCGCAGGAACTGGAACAACGCAGTCAGGATTTGGAAAAAGCCCTAAGCCTGGTGGAAAAACTCGCCGTGACCGACAGCCTCACCGATCTGCGCAATCGCCGTTATTTCGACGACAACCTCGCCGCCGCCTTCGCGCGGGCGCAGCGTTTCAACGAGCCTTTATGCCTGCTTCTGCTCGATATCGACTTGTTCAAGCAGATCAACGATACCCATGGCCATGCCGCGGGCGACGCCGTGCTGCAAGCGCTGGCCCGCGCCTTCAAATCGCGCACCCGGGAAACCGACATCTCGGCGCGCCTCGGTGGCGACGAATTCTCGTTCCTGCTTTACCGTACCAACCGCGATGCGGGCGTTGCCTTCGCCAACTCCTTGCTCGCCATGGCGCAGGATATGTCATTTACTTTTCACGACCAAGCCACCACGGTCGGACTGTCGATCGGGGTCGCCTGCAATTGGGACGATATCCACAGCATCGAGGCGCTCTACGGCGCGGCGGACGAGGCCTTATACGAAGCCAAGCGCCGCGGCCGCAATCAGGTCGTCGCCTACCCATTCGATGCGCCGCCCCAATAGCGCGCCTAAAGTCGGCCTGCGGCGAGCCGATATCTTGAAATATCGACACACTCTGAAATGGTTTAAATATGAAAACCTTGTTTGTACGCGTCTTGTTTGTTTGGGCAAGCCTGTGCGGGATAGGCACGCTCGCCCATGCCACATCCGAAGCGGAAACGCTTTACCTCGGCTCGGTCGCGATGGACGTGCCGGCGGAAATGGTACGGCGCCTCGCTCCGCTCACCGCCTATCTCAGCAAGGCAGCCGGCATGAAAGTCGTATTCCGCGCCTCGCCTAATTTAGGCTCGGCGGTCGAGGAATTAGGGAAAGATTTCACCCAAATCGCGTACCTCACGCCGGTAGCCTATATCGATGCGCATAAAAAATACGGCGCCAAGCCCTTGGCCTCTCCCATTACCCATGGCAAAACCACTTTCAACCTAGTGATAGCGGTACGCCAAGACAGCCCGATCAAAACCATGGCGGATTTAAAAGGCAAAACCTTCGCTTTTGGCGATGAAAAAGCCATCTTGCAACGCGCGGTGGTCGTGGGTGGCGGTGTCGCACTCGATCAATTCTCGCGCATCGCCTTCCTCAATCATTACGACAATATCGCCAAAGCGGTGCTCAACCAGGACTTCGACGCCGGCATTTTGAAAGACACGGTCTACGAACAATTCGAGGC